>UQFU01000045.1 GCA_900540425.1 uncultured Alphaproteobacteria bacterium | reverse complement strand
CGGATGCAGAAACAAGATTAATGCAAATCCGGCAAAATGCAAGGGGAATTTTTTGGGGTTTATTGCGGGGATAAAAGTAAAGCCCCTCGTTGAGGGGCTTTAGGATTAGCGGTGCAGCGGTTTGTATTTAATCCGGTGCGGGTTGGCGGCATCTTCGCCAAGGCGGCGTTTCTTGTCTTTTTCGTATTCTTCATAGTTGCCCTCAAACCAGACAACCCGGCTGTCGCCTTCATAAGCAAGAATATGGGTTGCCAGGCGGTCCAAAAACCATCGGTCATGTGATGTAACCAGAACGCAGCCCGGATATTCCATAATTCCTTCTTCCAAAGCGCGCAGGGTATCTACGTCAAGGTCATTGGTCGGTTCGTCGAGCAGAATGACATTGGCGCCCTTTTTGAGCATTTTGGCAAGATGGACACGGTTTCTTTCGCCGCCGGAAAGTTGTCCGACTTTTTTCTGCTGATCGCCGCCTTTGAAGTTGAATTGTCCGACATAAGCGCGGGAAGGCATTTGTTTTTTGCCAAGCTCAATAATATCCAATCCGTCAGAGATTTCTTCCCATACGTTTTTATTGGGGTCGAGTTCGTCGCGTCCCTGGTCAACATACCCGAGGTCAACGGTTTGCCCAAGGCGAATCGTGCCGGAGTCCGGCTGTTCCTGTCCGGTTATCATGCGAAACAGGGTTGTTTTGCCGGCGCCGTTGGGGCCGATGATGCCGACAATGGCTCCTTTGGGGATTTTGAATGACAAATCGTCAATCAGCAATTTGTCACCATAGCCTTTGCTGATGTGTTCGGCTTCGATAACCAAGTCGCCGAGACGTTCGGTCATCGGGATATTGATGCTGGCAAAGGATATTTTGTCTTTGCCGGCTGCGGCCAACAGTTCTTCATAGGCATTGATACGGGCCTTGGATTTGGCCTGGCGGGCTTTGGGGTTTTTGTGAATCCATTCCAATTCGTTGGCCAGCGTTTTCTGGCGGGCGGTTTCTTCTCTGGCTTCCTGCTCGATACGTTTTTGTTTTTGTTCCAGCCAGGAAGAATAGTTGCCTTCGTAAGGAATGCCCTGTCCGCGGTCGAGTTCCAGAATCCAGCCGGTAACGTTATCTAAGAAATAACGGTCGTGGGTAACCATAACCACGGTGCCGTTATAGTCTTTGAGGTGTTTTTCCAGCCAGGCGACGGATTCTGCGTCAAGGTGGTTGGTCGGCTCGTCAAGCAGCAGCATGTCGGGTTTTTGGAGCAGCAGGCGGCAAAGAGCCACGCGGCGTTTTTCGCCGCCGGAAAGTTTGGTAACGTCGGCGTCGGCCGGCGGGCAGCGCAGGGCATCCATGGCGATTTCGATGGTTCGCTCAAAGTCCCAGCCGTTGCAGGCGTCGATTTTTTCGGACAATTCGGCCTGTTCTTCAATCAGCTTGTTCATTTCTTCGTCACTCAGCGGCTCAGCAAATTTGGCGGAAACCTCTTCAAAGCGTTTGAGCAGGTCGCGGGTTTCGCCTAAGCCATCCATGATGTTTTCGATAACGTTTTTGGCAGGGTCGAGTTTGGGTTCCTGTTCCAAATAGCCGACTTTGACGCCTTCGGCAGCCCAGGCTTCGCCGTTGAATTCTTTGTCGATGCCGGCCATGATTTTCAGCAAGGTCGATTTACCGGCGCCGTTGACTCCCAAAACGCCGATTTTGGCACCGGGAAGGAAAGACAGGGTAATACCTTTGAACAATTCTTTTCCGCCGGGGAAAACTTTGGTCAGGTTCTGCATTACATAAATATACTGATAAGATGCCATATTGGTTTATACTCCTTATTATATATACGGGGGTTAATTGCTTCTGCGGCTGATATGCTTAATCATGGCCGGGGCATATTCTTCGCCGCTTCCGGACGCGGGGGCTGCCGGGGCGGAAACGCTGACAGCCTTGGGCGCATCGGGTTTGACCGAGGTGATGACCGGTGCCGGCGTTCCGTCGGGAACACGGGCCGGAGCGCCTTCATAAATTGCCCGGGCTTTGATTTCAATTTGTTTGTCGGCTTTGTACAATGCGCTTGCATCATAGGGCTGATGCGGCGTAATGATTTGGCCGTCTGGCATTTTCAGGGTGCCGTCGGCATAGAGGTTGATTTTGAAGATATCCTGATTGTCAAAACGGCGGACGATGGCATCGCACTGATAATAACCGTCCATTTGTTTGGAGAGGTAGGTATCGGCTTTTTCTTCGCTGTATATGTAGGCCGCTTCGTTCAGCATCTGGGGGGTGGGGGCTTTGGTCAGCATGATGGCGCGCGCCAGCATCTCAAAGGTCGGATGCCTGGACGATCCGCAGGCCATTCCCTGTCCGGAGATGACGCCCAGCGCCTTGACTTCTTCCAGATACGGCACCTGTCCGCGGGCCAAGTGCCAGGGGAACAGGAGCAAAACTACAATCGGCAAAATCTTTTTCATCAGGTTTCCTTATTATAATCTGTGCTGATTATAGGGAAATTATTGCGGAATGCAAAATCTTTTTTAATTATTTGTAAAATTTTGGTTGACAAAGCGGGAGAATTGGCATAAGTTGCGGGCAAACATTGATAAAAGGAAATAAAAATGAAAGTTTGTAGCTCTTTGAAGTCTAAGAAAGTACGCGACGGCAACTGCATCGTGGTTCGTCGTAAAGGGCGTATCTATGTTATCAATAAGAAAAACCCGAAAATGAAAGTTCGTCAGGGCTAATTTTGTTGATTGTTGTTAAGACTATTTGAAGGACCGCCGGGTAATGTTAAGGCGGTCTTTTTTTATAAATCAGGAGTGCCGGTGGCGGTTTTTGGGGTGGCTGTTGATAAAATTTCGGAAGATGCAAAATATCCGAAACACAAGGAAAATCAAGCAAAACAGAGAGATGTTACAGTTTGTGGCGTGCAAAATAGGCACCGAAAAAAAAATAATGCTTGCCAAATAAGATAAATTTGTGCTAACAAGTCAATCACAGGCCGTTACGGTTTGATTAATTTTGTTTTAATCTTTATATTGAGGTTTATCATATGACTGATACAGCTAATCGCGTTAAGAAAATTGTTGCAGAGCACCTTGGTGTTGAAGAATCAAAAGTAACAGATAACGCCAGCTTCATTGACGATTTGGGCGCTGATAGTCTGGATACGGTAGAATTGGTTATGGCTTTTGAAGAAGAATTCGGCGTTGAAATCCCGGATGAAGCCGCTGAAAAAATTCTTACTGTTAAAGATGCTATCGACTATCTTTCTAAGAATGCTTAGTCTTTTGAGACATGTTGATTTGATGAAACTCGCTTGACTTATAGCGAGTTTTTTCATATAAAGAACAAAGTTTACATCAATTATGATGGTTTTTTATAACTTTTTATGAGGTATTTGGATGAAAAGAGTTGTTGTTACCGGACTGGGCGTGGTTTCTCCGCTGGGAAGAGGCGTTGAACATAACTGGCAAAGCCTGATTGAGGGGAAATCCGGAATCAAAAAAATCGAGAATATTGATTTGAAGGATATTCCGGTGTCTATTGCCGGTCAGGTTCCTTGGGGCGAAGGTGAATTTGACTTTAATCCGGATACGGTGATGGCTCCGAAGGACCAAAAGAAAAACGACAAGTTTATCCTTTACGGCATGGCTGCCGGCGACGATGCCCTGAAAGATGCCGGTTGGGACGTTGAGAAGGCCTCCGAAGAAGAAAAATGCCGTTTCGGCGTTATGATGGGGTCGGGTATCGGCGGTTTGCAAGTAATTTATGACAATTCTATCTCGTTTAATGAAAACGGCATCAAAAAAATTTCTCCTTTCTTTATTCCTTCCTGCCTGATTAATCTGGTATCGGGCAACCTTTCCATCAAACACGGCCTTAAAGGTCCGAATCATGCCTGTGTTACGGCATGTTCAACCGGAACGCACGCGATTGGCGATGCGGCTCGGATGATTGCCATGGGAGATGCCGACATGATGTTGGCCGGCGGTGCCGAGTCTGCGGTTAACGTATTAGGGTTGGCCGGTTTTGCCCGGATGAAGGCGATTACTTCCGATTTTAATGACGCTCCGGAAAAAGCTTCCCGTCCCTGGGACAAGAATCGCAGCGGTTTTGTCATGGGCGAAGGTTCGGGCGCAGTCGTTTTGGAAGAGCTTGAACATGCCAAGGCGCGCGGGGCAAAGATTTATGCTGAAGTTGTAGGATATGGCATGAGCGGCGATGCTTATCATATTACGGCTCCTTCCGGCGACGGTGCTTACCGGGCAATGAAGATGGCTGCGGATCATGCCAAAGAGCATGGTGTTGAGCTGTCTGATATTGGGTATATCAATGCGCACGGCACTTCTACACCGGCCGGAGATGTCGGTGAGGCGCTGGCAGTTAAGCGTTTGTTCGGAGATGAGGGCGTTAAGCGGGTTTCAATGTCTTCCACCAAGTCGGCTATCGGGCATTTGCTCGGAGCTGCCGGTGCGGTAGAAGCGGTGTATACGATTAAGGCAATTAACGAACAGATTTGTCCGCCGACCTTGAATTTGGAAGAGCCGGCTGATGAGCTTGCCGATTTTGATTTGGTGCCGCTAAAGGCCAAAAAACGCGAGATTAAGGCAGCGATGTCAAATTCGTTCGGATTTGGCGGAACCAACTCTTCGCTTATTTTCAAAAAATACGCTTAAGAACGGCAGGGTTGCCGAAAGAGCGAAAACCACACGGGACGGGAACGGACTAGTTTTTTTGATGGTTTTCGCTCTTTTTTTCTGACAAACGGGGAAAATCATAATGAGAAAACTGATATTGCTGGCGGCGGCGGTTGTTTTGGCCGGTATGTATACGGTCGTGGATTGGACCAACCGGCCGGGGAATTATGACGAGCCGAAAGAAGTGTTGATTCTCCGCGGGGAAAATTCGCAGAGCGTGGCCCTGAAGCTTCAGGAAAGCGGTATTATTGAAAAACCGTGGCTGTTTCGGGTTATCGGACGGTTTAACGGTTTGGATAAAAAGCTTAAGGCCGGCGAATATCGTTTTGAGCCGCAGATGAGTTTGTTGCAGGTGATGGAAAAAATTGCCGCCGGGGATATCTTTTATCGTAAGGTTACGCTGCCCGAAGGTCTGACGACGGTGCAGATGCTGGAGATACTGCGCAGGCAGCCGTATTTGAGCGGCGAAATTAGCCTGAATCCGCAAGAAGGAGAGCTGATGCCGGAGACATACAGCTTTATTCGCGGGGACAGCCGCGACAGTATTGTTTTGCGGGCGCAAAAGGCAATGGATGCCGCGGTGGCGCAGGTTTGGAAAACGAGGGATGCGGAATTGCCGCTCAAAACGCCGCGGGAATTGCTGATTTTGGCTTCGATTGTTGAAAAAGAGACCGGCGTTCCGGAAGAGCGAGGGTTGGTTGCCTCGGTTTTTGTTAACCGGCTTCGGAAAGGAATGCTGTTACAGACGGATCCGACGGTTATTTATGCTTTGACCGGCGGCAAGGCGGATTTGGGACGTTTGCTGACGCGTAAGGATTTGCAAGTTGATAACCCGTATAATACTTATAAATATGCCGGGCTTCCTCCGGCGCCGATTTGCAATCCGGGACGCAAGGCGCTGGAAGCGGCGGCAAAGCCGGAAGCCAGCGATTATATCTATTTTGTGGCCAGCGGGAACGGCGGGCATAATTTTGCCCGAAGCCTGAACGAGCATAACCGTAATGTACGCGAGTGGAAAAAGAAGCGTTAATTTTTGCTTGATTTAAATGGCAAATTGGCGTATAAGTACAGCTAATAATTTATTCATATGACAATTTTTGCAAATATTATTATAATTTTTTTAAGTTTTTGGTTATGACACGGTCAGAAATTAAGGCACTTGTTGAATGTATTTTCAATTCAAAAGATGAAAACGAGAAGTTGAATCTCACAAAAGGGTTGTTCTTTTTTACGCCTTCGGAAACGATGTGTTTTGTGCAATGTGCGTTTGCGCATTTTGCCGGGTGTTCCCCATGCAGGATTGCGTTGTCGGATACGTTTACCGATGATTTGGGAATAGACAGCCTGGAGATGTATGAAGGCATTTTTGTTCTGGAATATGTGTTTCGCAATATTATGCCGGATTCAAAAGTTCCGAGTTCTGTGTTTACTCGTAAGGATAATCAGCCTAAATTGTGTGTGAAGGATATTTACGATTATTTTTTGAGCCTAGCCGAAAGTTCGGCAGTTCAAAAAACAACGGTAAATGCCTGCGGCATGGCGGTTTGATTTTTTTGCAAACAAATAAAGCATTGTCTTTGGCGGACAATGCTTTATTTGTTTATATCGGAAAATGTCTATGCCTGTCCGACGGTTTCCATCATCATCGGATACAGAGCCTGTCTGGGGTTCATGCCTTTGGTGAGAACGACTTTGAAAACCGGATACATTCTTTCGCACTCTTTGATGGCAATATCGATAACCTGACGGAGCTTGCCCTCAAAAACATCTCCTTCGTCTTCGTTGAGCAGAATGGAATGTTTGAAAACAGGCATGTTTTGTTCAGCCCAATAGGAAAAATGCCCGACCCAAAGCTCTTCGTTGGCCATAGCCAGAAGTTCAAAGATTTTGCTGCGGTCTTCAATGGTGCTTTCAATGTCCATCAGGCAGGACAGGTGCAGGCATTGCATGGTTGATTCCCAGGCAAAAAACAACAACATGTTGTTCCATTTGCCTTGAACTTCAATGACGACCTCGTTTATGTTGCGGCGTTCAAATTCAAAAGATTTGGCAGCGAAAATATTTTCCACAATATCAATCGGGTTATATGAAAGAGGCAGATTCTTTGCCGGCAGCATGGTCTTAAGGCTCCTAATATTTCTGGGTTGTTTTCAGATTGCCATTCCGAGTCGTTTTAGACAATAAGGATTAAAAAGTTTTCCACTTTATCCGCAGGCGGAAAAATATTTGCGTGCCGATTATTTCGTAAAATCAGTATGTTGATTCGCCTGAAAAAAATAGTTTTTTTTTAGTGTGGATATTTTATTTTATTTTAATATAGTGTTAATAATTTCCGAGGGAGCGAAAGGGGAACAAGAATGACAGGTTGGGATTTTCCGAATATTTCACCGATAATTTTTTCTGTCGGACCGGTAGCCGTGCGCTGGTATTCGATGGCTTATTTGTTCGGGATTGTGACCGCTTGGCTGCTGGTGCGGCGGAATATCAAAAAGTATGATTTGCCGTTGACGAATGAAAAACTGGAAGATTTGGTCTTTTATGTGACCTTGGGGATTATTCTCGGCGGGCGGCTGGGGTATGTTTTGTTTTATGGCGGAAGCGAGTTTTTCAAAAATCCGTTATTGATTTTTGAGGTTTGGAAGGGCGGAATGTCTTTTCATGGCGGTGTTCTCGGCGTTATTGCCGCTGCATATTGGTTTTCCCGCAAAAACGGCTGTCGGTTTTTGGGCATTACAGATTTGATTGTGCTTTATGCGCCGATCGGGATATTCTGCGGCCGGCTGGCCAATTTTGTGAACGATGAACTGTGGGGAAGGGTGACTGACGTACCCTGGGCGGTTCGTTTTCCCAACGGCGGTTATCTGCCGCGGCATCCTTCGCAGTTATATGAGGCGTTTTTTGAGGGGATAGTCATGTTTGCGGTTTTGAACTTTTTGTGGCGTTATAAATCGGTTCGGGAACGTCACGGGCTGGTTTCGGCGTTGTTCATTACCCTTTATGGGATATTCCGAATTTTGATGGAACGTTTTCGGGAGCCTGATGCCCAGCTGGGGTTTTTTTTCGGGCATGTTACGATGGGGCAGATTTTGTCGTTGCCGCTGATCGTGGGCGGAAGCCTGATTATTGCCTATTTGCTGCGTTATAAAAAGGTTTAGGCTTTTGAGGTTACGTTAAAGCTGAAGGCCGAAGTTTTTTGCAGGGCTTTGCGGGTACGGCTTAAGACTTCGAGGGCATTGGCGTCGCTGCGTTTTTTTTCGGAAATACTGCCGGAAATCGTCAGCTTTACAGGTTTTTTCGATTTGGAAAGCATAAATTCGGCGGAGGCAACGGCACGGCGGATTTGTTCCATTTGCTCGTAGGCTGCGTTCTTATCTTCATTTTTGAAAATCAATACCAGCTCGTCATCGCCGTAGCGGTAAATTACGGCTTCGGTTTCGGCGGCGACAATCCGGCGGGAAATCATTTGCAGCAGATTTTTGCGGCCGCGACGGCCGAAGGCTTTTTTCAGATTGTCATAATTGTCGATGCTGACGATACCGACACTATATTTGAGCGGAAATTTCGGCGATTGAATGATGAAGGCGTTGCGACTGGCAAAACCGGTAAGGCGGTCTTTGTAAATGTCATTGTAGATTTCTTCGCCCAACCCGAGAATGATAATTACGGCGGCGAGGCAGAAAAACAGTACCGGCGCCACAGAATCGGCAGCGTAGTAAAAGCCGAAGGCGGTCAGCAGCGCGGCAAAGAACAGGCTGTAGTCCATAATGCGTCCGGCGGCGACGGTTTTGCCGTAAAAAGCCAGCAAGGCTGATATGAAGGCCAGAAGCCCAAAGCCGCTCAAGCTGCCGAAACCGGGCAAGTTTTCAAAAGTCAGGGCGATGCCGCTGCGGCTGAGTTTTTCTCCGATTGCATAAGAGACGAAAAACGTCAGCAGCAGGTAAACATTGCGGCGATTCAACAATTTTTGTTCGGGCAAGAAGTAGAATAAGGTCAGGTTTAAGGGCAGAATTGCGCAGAGGTTGAGATATTCAGGGGTGTCGGAAAATGTTTGGGGGGCCGTATATTTCAGGCGGTTCAACAGCGTATAGGCGACAACCAGGCACAGAATGAAAAAAATCCCTTTATTTTGATTGAAATAGAGCAATATCAGGAACGAAGCAAAGCCAAGCAGGTAGAACAGGTGATGCAGCGTCATACGGGCGGCGGGGCTGATGTCGTCATGGGCATAAAACCAAATGATGGCGCCCATAGCAAGCAAGGCCGGCAGAAACATGTTCTGCAGCAGCGGAAAGATTCCTTGCAGCCAGGCGGTTAGTTTTTTCAATTTTGCCTCCTTGTTGGAGGGATTATAGGCGGAGATGGTTTAAATTTTATTTACGCATTTTAAAATTGAGCTGTCGCCGTAAGAATAAAAACGGTATTTTTTATCCATGGCATGACGGTAGCCTGCTTTCATGGCATCTGTTCCGGAAACGGCGCAAACCAGCATGAACAAGGTTGATTTCGGCAGGTGAAAGTTGGTTACCAGATAATCGATGATTTTAAACTTGTAGCCGGGGGTGATAAAAATTCCGGTGTCGCCGGCAAAAGGGTGCAAAACGCCGTTTTCGTCACCGGCAGTTTCGAGCAGGCGGAGCGAAGTGGTACCGACGGCGATAATGCGTTTTCCGGCGGCTTTGGCCTGGTTGACGGTTTCGGCGGCAGCCGGCGAAATGATGCCGTATTCGGTGTGCATTTTGTGATTGTCGGTGTCTTCAACCTTAACCGGGAGAAAAGTTCCGGCGCCGACGTGGAGGGTGAGAAAAACTTTTTTGACGCCTTTTTTTTCAAGAGCTTCAAAAACCCTCGGCGTAAAGTGCAAACCTGCCGTCGGGGCGGCAACGGCGCCTTCGTGCCGGGCATAAACCGTCTGATAATTTTCTTTGTCGTTATATTTATCCCACAGGCTGCCGGAGGGCTTTTCGCGTTTAATGTAGGGCGGCAGGGGCATGGAACCGTATTGTTCCAGTTTGTGGCCGAGTTCGTCGTGTGTGCAGGAAAAGCGGATAACCACGCCTTCTTCGCCGTTTTTCTCGATGACTTCGGCATGAAAATCAGAGGTTTCGGGCGTGATGGCGCCGGTGTAAAAACTAATGACGTCTCCGGGGTGCAGGCGTTTGGCGTTTTTGATAAACGAATGCCAGGTCAACCCGTCTTCGGGGCGGTACAAAGTGACTTCAACCAAGGCTTCGCCGCGGGCACCGTAAAGCCTGGCCGGAATGACCTTAGTGTCGTTTAAAACCAGGACGTCGCCTTCTTCAAGCAGGTCGGGAAGTTCATAAAAAAAACGATCGCAGATTTTGCCTTCTTCAGACATATCCAGCAATCGGCAGCTGTCACGGGGTTCGGCCGGCCGGTCGGCAATCAGGCCGCGGTCGAGTTCAAAATCAAAAATATCCACTTTCATTGTATTAAATTCCTTTATTTTTTAGCAGTTATAGTGTATATCGGAAAAAAACACAAATACTTTTTTAGGAGTTGGCCGATGAGCAAAATTGTTACCATGATTCCGGTGCGGATGGCATCTTCCCGCCTGCCGAACAAACCGCTGATTGATATTAACGGCAAGACGTTAATCCGGCGCGTTTATGAAAATGTCAAAAAAACAATTGAGGGGGATATTTATGTTGCCGCCGGGGATCAGGTTATTCTTGACGAGTGTGCCAAATTCGGTGCCAAGGCTTTGTTGACCGATCCGTCGCTGCCTTCGGGAACCGATCGGATAGCCGCGGCCTTAAAACAGATTGACCCTGACGGCAGCAAGTATGACATTGTGGTTAATTTTCAGGGAGACGGGCTGAATGTGGATCCGGCCATTAACAACCGCCTGATTGAGATGGTTGAGCGGACAGGGTGCGACATTGCCACCTGCGGTATGGTGTTCAAATCAAAAGAAGACGCCGAAAATCCGACGAATGTTAAAATTGTGATGGGACTGCGCGAAGGCGAACGGGAAGGGCGCTGTCTGTATTTTACCCGGGCGGTGGCTCCATATACGCGCAACCCGGAAAAATGTCCGAATCAGGATTTATATCATCATATCGGCATTTATGTTTACAAGGCTTCTTCGTTGGCAAAAATCGTCGGTTTGCCGGTGGGTGTTTTGGAAGCCCGCGAATCTTTGGAGCAGCTGCGTGCGCTTGAGAACGGCATGACTATTCGCGCGATGCTGATAGACAGGCTCCAACTGATTGAAGAAGCTCCGGCTGATATTAATACGCCGGAAGAGCTGAGCGAAGCACTCAAGTATATTAAATAAGGCTGTGCAAATTTATACGCTTTGACCGTCCTGTTTTTACAGGACGGTTTTTTATAATTTATATTTAAATATTTTCATGTTATAATAACCTTAAATAATCATTGGGGAGAAAGACGAGAAGAAACAGACGATTAGCTTACGGAGTGTTGGAGAAAGAAAAACATAATAATATTTGTTGCGATCTGGAGCGTCGGGCTTTTCGGGAAGTTTGTTTTATTCTGTTATGAACTGTAGCGGGGCTTTTATGGAATATTTTGATATTTACAATGATAAGTGGGAAAAAACCGGTCGGACGGCGGCGAGGGAAACACGCCTGCAGAAAGGCGATTATCTTTTGGCCGCGGATATTTGTCTGGTGAATTCGGAAGATTGTTTTCTTTTGCAAAAAAGAACGGCCAATAAGACTTATTGTCCTAATATGTGGGGGCTGACAGGCGGTTCGGTTTTGGCCGGAGAGAGCAGCCGAGAGGCAATTTATCGCGAAACTTGGGAAGAAATCGGCATTAAGCTTGAGATGTCGACGGTGGACAAGATATACAGTTATAAAAGCGAAGGGGAAGCTTTGGTTGATTTGTGGCTGGGACGTCTGGACTGTGAGGTTTCGCAAATGAAGCGGCAGGAGGAAGAGGTTGCGGAGCTGCGCTGGGTGAGTGCCGCGGAGGTGAGAAAGATTATTGCCGAAGGGCAGTTTATGTGCGGTTTGGTGCCGGGGATTGAAAAATGTTTGGAGATTTTGGGATTATAGCTGCAAAAAAAAGCCGTTCGTTAGTGAACGGCTTTGGGGTTTTGAGCAGAGAAAATCAGGAAATAACCGATGAGATGAACGAATCTGCCTCCTGACTGATTTGCCGGTGCAGTTCCCGATATTTTTCTAAGAGAGCATGACGTTTCCGACAGGATGCGGCTAGGGATTCCGGTAGTTTGGAAAACTGTGTGAAACCTCTGTCGCACAAATTAATTGTCAGTTGCGGCAGTTTTTGTTCCCAAACGGCTGCCGGCAGACTGTTGCACAATTCGCCGATAACGCTTCCCAAGATTTCCAAATAAGCATTGCGGTCATTTTCCCGAATGCTTTCCGGCAGCAACGACAACCATTTATCCGTGTCGGGGCTGTTGGAAATTGTTTTTGAAAGCGGCCCGGGCCAGCCGGATACCAATAAACGGGCGGCATGGCTGTTTATTTTGGCATGCAGGGTTATCAGTCTGATGAGTTTGGGAATACCCGGATACTGACGTTTGCGCAAAGATGTCAACAGGTTTTCTGTTGTTGTTTCGCGGATTTTTCGGCCATAGGCATGATATATCAGCTGCAAGAAGCTGACAATCGGTTCATGAGGAATGCTTTGCCGGCGTAAAAATTCGGCATAAGCCCTGACCAGAGCATCGGCAGTATTTTCACAGAGCAGATTTTGTAAAACCGGCAATGCCATGGCGGCTTTTTCGGCTTTGCTCATCTGGTTTGCCAGGGGGTGTTCGACAGCAAGCCCTGTTACGGCGTCAATCAGTTCTGTGGTTGCGGCTTCTTCGGGAATGATAAATTTTTCAAGAACAGCGACCAGCAGCTTGAGAAGGTTATCCGAAGTTAACGGCATGCTCATGCAGATATGCCGGCAACGGCGATTGACGTTTTTGTCTGCCGGGGTCGGCGTGCAGCGTTCGGTCAGGGACAAAAGTTTGTCGATTGCCGGATAGTTTGGCTGTAACCCCGAAAGATCGCGGATAAGCAAGGCGCCATGATACCAAAACTCAAAATCGACGGCAGAATGTTCAAGTAAATACAACCCGACATCAAGGTGTCCGGAATTGCTGACATTGACATTTTGAATTGACCAGGTGCAGGGATGGTTGATTTTAGTTTTCTGCAACCGTTCAAATAAAATTTCCGGCAGGTCATATTGCAGCAGAATTTGGCCGAAACGGTCTTCTTCATTTTCTTTGAGAGCAGGAAAATTATGAAGGATGTTGAGGCCGCGTTCTTTCAAAATCCGGTTATTTCCGATTGCCAGGTTTGCGGCAATTTGCGCATAAAGCAACGGATTTCTGGTTTGGATAATGAAAGAAAAAAAGTTTTGGTGACATTTTTCTGCGGCAGGCTGAATATTGCGGCCGAGGGCAGCAAACAGCTTTTGTTCATCAAGGCAAGGTTTGCACGGTGTTGAATTTTCGTTACGGAAATTAAAGTCGGCGTAACTGAAAAATCCCCGGTGAATGATAGCCCGGCTGATGAAAGTGTACCAGATGTCGGCAATTTGGTGAAAATTTTGCCATTCCTCATTGATTTTTTCGAGATATTCTGCTTTGGCGGCAGAATTTTTTTCAAATTTATTCATAAAATGTGAAGTTTATAAGTTAATAAAAAATAGAATTCAAAAAAAATACAAACCGTTATGCAGAAAGATAATTATAGCTAAATTGGTAAAGCATAATAATTTGTAATCGGCGGGAGTATAGCAGAAAAAACGGTTTTGTCGAGGGGAAATTTTTGATTGACGCTAAAAAAAATCCTCCGGTGAGAACCGAAGGATTTTTATAAAACGTTCCTGCAAAACCGTGTTTAG
>UQFU01000044.1 GCA_900540425.1 uncultured Alphaproteobacteria bacterium | reverse complement strand
GAAGCTGCCGGTTTTGGAGACGCCATACTCGAAAGAGGAAAACAAGGTCGTCTTATGCCTGTCAAGCGATGCCAATTATGAACCCCATTTATATGTAACGCTGAAATCGTTGCTGGAAAATTTGTCGCCGCGGGTTAACGCTTATATTTATATTCTAGACGGAGGCATTGTTCAAAAAGATAATTTTTATCAACTCAAAAACGATAAGGTCAAATTCTTTTTTATTGATATGAAAGAACAATTTATTTGCGCTTCTGAAACCAGGCATTTGACGCGGGCGGCGTATTATCGCTTGGGAATTTTCTGGCTGTTTCGCAAATTTGACCGTGTTTTATATATAGATGCCGATAGTTTATTGCTGGAAGACGTCTCCGCACTTTATCAAACGGACATGTCCGGAAAGTCCGTTGGCGCTGCTTTAGATTCCTGTGTTTGGCAAAAAAGCCTGTATAATGCCAAAATTTCCTGGGACGGATTTCGGGGGACGTATCATGACTATTGCCGGCAGTATTTAAAAATGAGCGAAAAACGCAGCCGTTTTTATTTTAACAGCGGCGTTTTGCTTTTAGAGTTGCAAAAAATGAAACTGCCGGAAAAAAGGAAAAGGTTGTCCCGGCTGTTGCTTAAAGATTATTATACCCATGACCAGGATATTTTAAACTGCCTTTTTAGTGAAGAAGAGCTTTATCTGCTTCCCCGCGGTTGGAATTATTACAATATCCCCAATAATTTGCCGGAAAATGATTATCTTTTGGCACAGGAAAAAGACAATTATTTTAATTTTTATGAACAGCCCCGATTGGTTTCTCTGATTATCAAGCCATGGATAATGCAAAATTTGAATTGTGATTTTGCGGTGCAATATTGGGATTATCTGCGCCGGTCGCCGTATTATGAAACGGTTGTCCGCCGGATTGGCGCTTCTGCCTCCCAAACGGCGTCAAATTCTGGGTGGTGTTGCAAATTGTTCGGGTTTTTGCCGCTGTTCAAAATAAAACGTTCTCCGAAATCAAGCCGCTGTTTGCTTTTTGGCTTTTTGCCGTTTTTGAAAATAAAACATGCCAAACGTGACGTAATTTCCATTTTTGGGTTGCCGTTATTTCGTGGAAAGACAGTTAAAGGCAAAAAAATTGTCAGGTTTTTAAATCTAATACCCGTTTTAAAAATTAATTAAAGCTTATACAAATCCTGCAGTCGGAAAAAAACGCTGAATTTATGTTTGCGATTCGGCGTTTTTTCTTGGCTGATTCGTTTAAAATCAATAAAATTCCTTCTAAAAAACATTGCAACTAAAAATAGAACACATCAAAAGCACATCAAAAAAATACGAAAAATACGTCTAATCAACTATTAGTGTATATTTTAAAAATCATAGTGTTAAAAATACAAAAATTGTCTTGTTTTCTTAATCCAAATAATTTAGGCTCTTAGCCATCAAGGATAGTTGGTTGTTTAAACCTTTTGAATAATTTGCAGAGTTCTTCATAAAGCTTTGCCGCAAGGTGTATAATGCTTGGTAGCCTCGCTCGTTTCCGGGGAGGGCGTAATGATTCCTAAGCTGCTTCATTACTGCTGGTTTGGAAACGGCCCGAAGAACGAAACTATCCGCCGCTGTATGGACAGCTGGGCTCGGATTTTGCCCGGTTATGTTTTTCGCGAATGGTCCGAAAAAGACATGGACGGTATCCAAAACCGTTATGTGCGGGAGGCCTATGCCGCCCAAAAATGGGCTTTCGTTTCCGATTGGTTCCGTCTGTATGCCCTTTATACCCAGGGCGGCATTTATCTGGATACCGATGTGGAGGTTCGAAAACCGTTTGACGACTTTCTGAATAACCGGCTTTTTCTGGGGAGCGAGTATCTTGAGGAACGCGATTTTGCCGGTACTGCCGTTATCGGAAGCGTTGCCCGGCATCCGCTGATCGGAAATTTTCTGAAATTATATGATGATTTGCCTTTTGTTAAAGCCGACGGGTCTTTGGACTTGATCGCCAATACGGCGCGGCTGCGCGATTATCTTAAGTCAAGCTACGGCCTGCCGACCCTTTACACTAATGACCGGCCTCTGAAGATTGAAGACGGGGCCTATATCTATCCGGCTAAACTCCTTTATTGGGAAAGTCCGGAAAGTTATTCAATACACCATTTTGAAGCCAGCTGGGTTGATGATTACAAAATCACCGAAAAGTTCTCGCTGCCGTTGGGAAATGGCTGCCTGAAACTGGTACGCTACAAACGCCAAAAAGAAAAAGCCAGGCCGATTTCCCTGCCTCGGAATCAAAAACGGCTTTTCAGCCTGCGGCGTACGTCGACCCGGACATTTATTTTGGTTTGGCAGAAGGAGCGCGTCTGATGCCTTTGGTTTCTTTTGTTATTCCGGTTCATAATGCCGCGCTGACTCTGCCCCGGTGCCTCAACAGTCTTTTGGCGCAGACCGAAAAAGACTGGGAAGCCGTCTGTGTCAATGATGCTTCGGAGGATTGCAGCCGGGAAATTTTGCAAAAGTTTGCCGCCCGGGATGCCCGCTTCAAAATTCTGAACCAAGCCAACTGCGGGCCGGGAACTGCCCGGAATTTGGGAATTTCTCATACCAAAGGCGAATATCTTGCCTTTGTTGACGCCGATGATTGGTTGTCTCCCGATATGATTGCCGGAACGGTGGCGGCTGCCCGCCGTTATCATGCCGAGCTGGTTAGTTTTAACGCCTGGTCTGTAAGCGGAGATAAAACTTCAAAAATAACCTATTACACTTCAGCTGCCGCCTGCGGAACCTGGAAAGATATTACGCAGCCGTTGTTTGCGGTTCGGTTCCATTCCTGGCATTTTTTATATCGTGCCGACTGGTTGAAAAAACAAGGGATTAAATTCGGTTTTACCTACATCTGCGAAGACGTTCGCTTTGTATTGCCGGCGGTACTTTCCGCTCCTAAAATCGTTTTCCTTGATGAGGCGCTTTATTTTTATCGCCAATCGTCCGCAAGCATAACTCAGAAGGTTTCCCGCCATTTTGCCGCTTTGCCGATTGTGGCGGCGGAAGTTTCCGAAATTGTTTTGCCATACCCTGAATTGAAAGCGGATTTTGAAAAATGGAAAATCCGACATTTGCTTTGGGCTTATGAAAAATTGCCGCCGGCGTTGAAATCAGGCTTTGCGGACAGTTTGCCCGATGTTCTGTCTGAAAAGGAAAGGGCAGTGTTCAATTCAGAACTCAGCGTTCGGCAAAACAAAAAGTTTTATTTGTTTTCTGTTTTTGAACTTTGGCGCATTAAGCGTCGTTCTGACGGCTGGAGCCTTCGGATATTGGGAATAATTCCGCTGTTGCGCCTGCGCAGGCGGCCGGACAAAATCAGAGTTTATCTTTTGGGTATCCCGTTGATTAAGATTGTTAATTAAGAGAGTAGAGAAGGAGAATTTTTGGTGGAAAATATTTTGATTACTGGCGGAGCCGGATTTATCGGCAGCCATTTGGCCGACCGTCTTCTGAGTGAAGGTTGCAAAGTCGTCGTTTTAGACAATCTTTCCCGGGGACGGTTGTCAAATCTGGATGCGGCCCGGCAGTCTCCGCATTTTTCTTTTGTTGAAGGAGATATCCTTGATGAGGGGCTGTTGGACGATCTTTTTTCCGAATACGGCTTTGATATGGTTTTTCATCTGGCCGCCAACTCTGACATTGCCAGCAGCCACGCTAATCCGGATGTTGATCTTGACGCGACGTTTCTGACCACTTACCGGATTTTGAAAGCGATGATGAAACATCAGGTCAAAAAAATAATGTTTGCTTCCACTTCGGCAATTTACGGACAAACCGGCGGCGCCGAAGTCAACGAAAATTATGGCCCGCTGTTTCCGGCTTCCCACTATGGTGCCGGCAAACTGGCCAGCGAGGCGTTTATCGCCAGTTTTGTGGAAAATTACGGAATTAAAGCTTGGATTACCCGTTTCCCCAATGTTTGCGGCGAACGGACAACGCATGGCATTTTGCATGACTTTGTCAAAAAACTCAAAAAGAATCCAAATGAACTTGAAGTTTTAGGTGATGGAAAACAGGCAAAGCCTTATTTATATGTAAAAGATTTAGTCGAAGCTATCTTGTTTGTCTGCCGCAACAGCCATGAACGGATTAATTTTTATAATGTCGGGGTTGAGGGGCAGACCAGCGTAACCGACATTGCGCATATGGTTATCAAAGCCATGGGGCTGCCGGCTAAAATCCGCTATACCGGCGGAGATCGCGGCTGGATCGGAGATGTGCCGAAATTCGCCTATAATCTGAATAAGATTCATGCCTTGGGCTGGAAAGCGTCCATTACCTCTGACCAGGCGGTTGAAAAAGCCATTCGGCATATTTTGGAGACAGATGCATGCAGCTTGTAATTTTGGCCGGCGGCAAAGGAACGCGTCTGGGGTTGACGGATATTCCCAAGCCGATGTGTCCGATTGCCGGAAAACCGCTGCTGGAACGGCAGATTGAGTTGGCACGGGATTTTGGGATTGATGAAATATTTATTTTATCGGGACATCTGGCGCATGTTATCAGCGACTATTTCGGCGACGGCTCCAAATGGGGCGTCAAGATTCATCATGTTGTTGAACCGTACCCGCTGGGAACAGCCGGTTGCCTGCACTTGCTTGACGGCCGGCTGAAAGGGCGCTTTATGGTTTTTTACGGCGATGTGGTTATGGATTTTGACCTCAAGGCGTTTCAGGACTTTGACCGCAATTATGATTCAATCGGCACCATTCTGGTTCACCCTAACAATCACCCTTATGACAGCGATTTGGTTGAAACCGATGCCGAAAAGACGGTTACCGCCATGCTGCCCAAGCCGCATCCTGAAGGTTTGGTCTATCATAATCTGGTCAATGCCGCCGTTTATATATTTTCTTCCCGGGTGCTGGATTATATTGAGCCGGGTGTTGCTTCCGATTTTGGAAAAGACGTTTTGCCGCGTCTGCTCGTCGCCGGTCAAACCATTAAGGCTTATCATACGGCCGAATATATCAAGGATATGGGAACCAAAGACCGGCTGCCAAAAATCTGTGCGGATGTCGAAAGCGGCAAGGTCAGCCGCCTGAATCGCAAAAACAAAAGGCCGGCCGTTTTTCTTGACCGGGACGGGGTTATTAATGTTGATATGGATAAAAATCCTCGGGCGGTGGATTTCAAATTGCTGCCGGGCGTTGCCGAGGCCGTTTCCAAAATCAACGCTTCCGGCTATTTGAGCATTGTCGTCACCAATCAGCCGATGATAGCCAAAGGTTTTGTAAGCCGGGAAGAAGTCGAACAGACCAATAAAACGATGGAAACCAGACTGGGCGAAGAGCGTGCTTATCTTGACGGGATTTATTTCTGTCCCCACCATCCCGAAAAAGGTTTTCCGGGCGAAGTCCCCGAGTTGAAAATAGAATGCGATTGCCGCAAGCCCAAAATCGGCTTGTTTCGGCAGGCGGCCAAAGACTTCAACATTGATTTTTCCCGTTCCTGGATGATTGGTGATCGGGAAAGCGATATGCAGGCCGGAAAAAATGCCGGCTGCCGGACAATTTTGGTCGGCCAGACAATCGGGAGTTCGGAACTCGCCGATTTCAGATTCAAAAACCTCACCGAGGCCATAGATTTTATTTTGGAGAATAGAGAATGATAATAACCAGAACGCCGTTTCGTATCAGTTTTGCCGGCGGCGGCAGCGATTTGGCCAACTATTATGAAAAGTTCGGCGGTGCTGTCTTGAGTACTGCAATTAATAAATATGTTTATCTTTCAATGCACCCGTATTTTTTCAAAGACGGATATTTTCTGAAATATTCGCAGGTTGAAGACGTGCATAATGTCGATGAAATAAAACATCGGATTATCCGGGAGGTGTTCAAACTTTATGACATTCGGGGCGTTGACTTCAACTCCAGCGCCGATATTCCGTCGGGAACAGGGCTGGCGTCGTCTTCGGCTTTTGCCGCCGGACTGATTAATCTCTGCAACGCCTATAACGAAACCTATTTGAATAAGGAAGAAATCGCCGAACAGGCCTGTCGGGTGGAAATTGAACTGTTGAAGGAACCGATCGGCAAGCAGGATCAATATGCCTGCGCCTGCGGCGGCTTGAATTTTATCGAATTTGAAACCAGCGGCCGCGTTAATGTTGATAAGGTTTTTCTGACCACGGACGGATATAAGCGCCTGGAAGATAATCTGATGATGTTTTATACCGGTCAAACCCGGGCTGCCGGAGACATTCTGAAAGAACAGAAAAAGAATACGACAGACAATGCCGCCAAAATCAACAACCTGCATAAAATGGTTCAGTTGGCCAAGGATTTGCGGGAAGAACTTCTGCATAATAACATTGACGCCATGGGCGAGATACTGCACCGGGGTTGGATGTATAAAAAAGAATTAGCCGGCGGTATTAGTAATGAACTGATTAACCATTATTATGATTTGGCGCTGAAAAACGGTGCCAGCGGCGGAAAATTGCTTGGTGCCGGCGGCGGCGGATTTTTGCTTTTTTACGTCAAGGAGGAAAATCACCAGCGCGTCCGCTATGCCTTGCGCGATTTGAAGGAACTTCCGTTCAAATTTGATAATAAGGGAACCACGATCATTCACTATAATAAACATTCACTGAGGGGAGAATATTAAGATGAAACAGGATTTTTATAAAGATATCGCCAATTATCTGAACCGGTTGCAAGAAACAATCGCCAAACTGAACCATGACGAAATCAATACTTTTATTAATTTGTTGATTGCCGCCCGCGACGAAGAAAAGCAGATTTTTATCATGGGCAACGGCGGCAGCGCTTCCACGGCTTCTCATTTTTGCTGCGATTTCAATAAGGGCAGCAGCTATGGTTTTGACAAGCGTTTTAAGTTTATTTGTCTGAATGATAACGTTCCGGGAATGATGGCCTACGCCAATGATGTCAGCTATGACGATATCTTTGTTGAGCAGCTTAAAAATTTCTTCCAGCCCGGCGATTATGTCATCGGGATTTCCGGCAGCGGCAATTCCAAAAATGTTTTGAAAGCGATTGAATATGCTAAAGAAAATGGCGGCATAACCATTGGCCTGACCGGATTTGGCGGCGGCAAACTGAAAGAAATGGCCGACTATTCCGTCAATATGGGCGTGGACGATATGCAAATCAGCGAAGATCTTCATATGATGATGGACCACCTCTCCATGAAAGTCATCACCAATAGAATGATTAGCGACAGCTTAGCAGATGCAATGTAGAGGAATATGATGAAAAATCCCAAAGTCAGTGTGATTATACCTGTTTACAATATGGGCAAGTATATTCGTGAATGCTTGGATACGGTAGTGGCCCAAAGTCTGAAAAATATAGAAATTATTTGTGTTGATGACGGCTCTACGGATAATAGCAGGAGTATTATTTCCGAATATCGGCAAAGAGATAAAAGGATAATTTTGCTTACTCAGGAGAATCAAGGAGCCGGTCCGGCAAGAAATAATGGTATACGTCATGCCAAAGGCGAGTTTATTGCTTTTATGGATCCGGATGATTACTACCCGGAGAAGCAAACGTTGCAAAAAATGTATGATGCTGCGATTAAAAATAAAGTTTTAATCTGTGGCGGCTGCTTTAGCGAACTTCATAACGGCGAAATCAGAACCACCTTTGATAAAAACGGCAACTTCTGGGGCTATACATTTGAGAAATGTGAAAAAATCAGCTATAAAGATTGGCAGTTTGATTATGGCTATCACCGTTTTTTGTATAAGCGTAAATTTTTAAAAGACAATAATTTATATTTTCCGCCGCTGTTGCGTTTTCAGGATCCTCCGTTTTTCATTAGCGCCATGATAAAAGCCGGAGAGTTTTATGCATTGAATTATCCGACTTATGTATATAGGGTAAGTCATAAGACCATAGTATGGAAAAAAAGAAAAATATATGAATTGGCAAAAGGCCTTCTTTATAATTTAAAAATCAGTAGAAAATATAGATTAAATAAGCTGCATTATTTAACCTATAGACGTATTATGAGTGAGTTTAAAAATACATTATATCATCACAAGAATATTTGGTCTGTTCGCTATTTGTATATATTGTACCAAATATATCAGAATATAGACGCTGATTTAATCAGGAATATTAATCCATACTTTAAAAACGAATTTAAAATAAAAAACTTATTTTATGAAGAAGCAGAATACAAAAAAATATCTGATATAAAAATTTTAAATTTCATGCCGGTGATAAATAAGAAACAAAAGAAAAAACATACCTCATATTTTCTTTTTAATCTTATTCCTCTGATAAAAATTTCTTCAAACTTCCAATCAAGCAAATATTATCTATTGGGCTTTATTCCGCTGTTAAAGATTAGAAACAAATAGGTGCGTTAATGAAAAAAAGAAATAAAATTCCGGTGATTTTTGCAACTAAAGATGATGAATATACCTATTATTTGTATGTCACTATGTTGTCAATGTTAGAAAACGCCGCTGAAACAACATATTATGATTTTTATATCTTGGTACCATCTGATTTTTCATCAAAAACCAAGGCGTTATTAAGTAAAATCAAAAACGGCTGTTCAATTACATTTATTGATATGCAGGAAGTTTTTAAAGATGCTTACAAAACCAAAGAACATGTGAATTATCCGACTTTCTATCGTCTGCTGGCCGCAGATATATTGACCAGGTATGATAAGTGCATCTATTTGGACACGGATATTATTGTCTGCGGCGATTTAACCGAATATTATAATACCGATATCAACGGTTACTGCCTGGCTGGTGTAAAAGCGCCTTGGTATTGTGAAAATAGCGAATTAAACTCTCAAAGGTTAGGACTTCCAGATACGCACAATTACATCAATGCCGGCGCAATTTTGATGAATCTGCAGAAAATCAGGGAAGATAATTTGACATCAGAATTCATTAAGCTGATGGACAGAAAATTTGATAGTCAGGATCAGGACATATTGAATTATGCTTGTTATGGCAAAATCAAGGTTTTACCTTACCGTTATAATTTTATGACCAAATTCGGGGTTGATTATAAAAAGTATATTGAGAAAAAAATATATACCCAAACTGAAATTGATACCGCAATTAAAAATCCTTTGATAATACATTATGCCAATAAAATAAAACCATGGAATGATAAAAATGTATTCTGGGGTAATATTTGGTGGAAATATGCCAAGATGACACCTTTTTATAAAAAGTTGAAAAAATCGCTTAATTCTTCAATTTACAAAGAATGCAAGCAGCCTGAACAAGTTAAGACTGTTTTGTTATTTTCATTTATTCCTTTGTTAAAAATAAAAAAATATAACCGAAAAACGCAATGTTTGTTTTTGAGTTTTATTCCTTTGCTGGAAAAAAAAGAGAAAAATAACAAAATAATTTATAAGATTTTCAATCTGTTTCCGGTTTTGAAATGTAACATAAAAGGAGAATAACAATGCCGGTCGTTTCTGTCTTAATGCCTACTTATAATGCCGAAAAATACCTGAAAGAGGCTATTGATAGTATTTTAAATCAAACATTTACGGATTTTGAATTCCTTATTATTGATGATAACTCAAAAGATAAAACCAAAAAGATAATCGGTAAGTATAACGATAAGCGAATTAAGCTGATAAAAGGTCCTCAAAAAGGCTTGGCAGCAGCCTTGAATTGTGGGATAAAAAAAGCTCAGGGAAAATACATTGCGCGCATGGATGCTGATGATATTTCACTGCCTGCCAGATTTGAAAAACAAGTTAACTATCTGGAAGCACACCCGGAAATTACCGTTTTAGGCACTTGGCAGGAACATTTCGGGCGTTGGAATTTTATCCATAAAGCGCAACAAACACACGACGAGTGTAAAGCGGAATTATTGTTTAATTGTGATTTGTGCCATTCAACACTCATGTTTCGTAAAGAAGACTTTATCAAAAATAATATGCTTTATCCCGAAGGTTCCCCTCAAGAGGATTATGAATTGTGGCTGAACATATGCAACCAAGTACGTTTTGCCAATCTGCCGGAAGTTCTGTGTCGGCATAGAACCTATGAAGGAAGTATTACAAGTCAAAAAAAAGATATATTAACAACATATCATGTAAAATTATTGCAGAAGTTCTTAAGAGAAAACTTGCATATTAATCTCTTGGATGCAGATTTAGATTTATTGCAAAGAAGATATAATCCGCTTGCCGGAAAAACTAAAAAGGAAATTAAGAATTATGTTCGGCAATTAAATGCGCTTTTTGAAAAAATTGAAAAGAAAAACCGAAAACTTAAAATTTTCAATATTAAAATCTTGCATAAAAGCCTTAAAAGAAACTATCCTGTTTTTGCGCGAGGATATGGGGATATCGTTTCTTCAAAATATTTGAAAACCAAACCGATCCGCCAATATAACTTGTTGGGTGTTCCCGTATTGTCGGTATATAAAAAAGCAAAAATAACATCTTATAAATTGTTTAAGCATATTCCTTTTATTTCCATTAAAGAACAGCGAAATAAAATTAAATATTTATTCTTAAATTTTATTCCGTTGTTTTCTGTTTGCAAATCTGAAGAAAAAATGGCCAGGGTCGATATTTTCGCGGCAGGTTCTGCTGAAAATATGATTATTCCGCTCTCTCAAAACTGCAAAATAAAATTTGAAGCTCCGCTGTGGTATAAAAATCCGGTATGGTCTGCTCCGGGCAATGGTTTTTTGCTTAATTGCTTTGCATCATTTTTTTATCGAAAAATTAATTTTTCCTGTCGTTGTATCGGAAATGGAAAATTAGATTTTCTGTTACGGGGACCCGATGTCAGGAAAAAAGGCAAAAATATTCCAATACTTTTTGATTATAAAGATGTTGTTATTAATGGAAAACGCGTTTTGAGTGTTCCGGCAAGCGCTTGGCACAATCAGCCGCTGAAATTTACGACTATTGTAAAAGATGGGGATTTTGCCAATATAACTATGAAGTACCGCAAGCATATTCCCTCAATAACCGAAATTATTTCAAAATTGAAAAAATGAGAGGAACTGCATGGCGAAAAAAATTGCATTTTCATTGCTCTGGTCGCTAATCGGCTTGTGGATTGTCCGCCCGATAATCCTGCCGATAGAGGTTAAAACTAATCTGTACAATCACCAAGCCCGGATTGATGTTTACAATCAGGGAAATCTGGAAAATTCGGTTGTTGTTCAGTCTGACGACAAAAAAGTCGGCGTCTCTTACCCCGAATGGCTGCAAAAAATATCCTGGATTCCGGGCGGCGGTTCCGGAGCCAGTTTAAGTTTGAAAACGGCATCTTCGCCCCGAACCGCAAATTTTCAGATTAAATCCAAAGGAAACGGGCAGGTGGTCATCAAGCTGATGGGGCCGGATTACAGGCGGGCCGGCAAACGGATACCGATTTGGATTGATTATCAGGAAGTTATAATCAATGGATTGCCGGCTCAAAATATACCGGTTGTTGCCAGTCATGATAAGTCTCAAAAAATCACCTTAAATGCCCAAGACGGAGAAGTGTTTGACATTTCTGTAAAGCATCAAAAACATACACTGCCTGAAATTTTCGGCTTTTGTTCGGTGATGTTGATTAATGTATTTTTATTTATTCTGCTGTTTAGTGGATTTTGGTATGGATATCAGTATCTAACCCAAATGAGTTGGAATCTGGATAGGATATTCATCGGGATAATGCTTCCGGTTTCTGTCATCTATATATTTTTCCTTTTAATTAATGAAACTGGATATTTTTCATCAGGATATGTAAATTCAGCATATTTCTGCGATTTTTTTGAACCTGTTATCCCGGCTTTGAGGTTAGATAGTTATAATCAGGGAAGTCAAAATCCGCCTTTACTGAATATTTTTTATTATTTGTTCGGGCAAACCGGAGATTATGCCCACCGCCCTCCTTTTGATGCATTTCATCAAACCGGAAACTATGCCAAAGCGCATTTGTTTATTTTTATGATGGCAATGTTTTTGCTATTGGTGTTGTTTAATTCTTATAAAGAAACAAGTGGTTATAAATATTGTTTAATGTTTATTCTAATGGCGAGCCTCCCTTTTTCCAATGCCGTCAGTACCGGAAATCCGATGATTTTGGCGGTAGCTTTAACAACGGTATATTTGTTTAATTATAACAGCGAAAATTCCAGAGACCGGGAAGTGGCCTTAATTTGTTTGGGCATTGCTGCCGGATTAAAAATGTATCCTTGCATCTTTGGGCTTCTGACCTTATGCCGAGGAAACCTTAAAGAAACCTTGCGTCTGGTAGTTTATGGCTTAGTCTTTGTATTCCTGCCATTCTTATTTTTCAAAGGCGGATTTGCCAATATTCCGCTGATTGCAGAAAACACCATGAAATACAATACCGGAATGTGGACTTATTTTAGTTTTCGCTATCTTATTTATGCCAATGCCGGATTTGACGGAGTTCTCAAAGGCGACTTAACTCGGTTGATTGGAAACGATGGCGCGCTTTTAGCGGATAAGTTTATCATCGGATTGAATTGTATCTTAGCGTTTTCGATTTTTGTCACAAACTGCTTCCAAAAAATACGGTGGAAACAGGTAACTCAGCTGGTCTTGCTGATTTTGACCATCATCAGCAACCGTTCATATCCTTATTTTGGCCTGTATCTGTTCGCTTGTGTTGTAATGTTTCTCAATCAGGCAAAGTTATCTAAACTCAATCTGATTTACCTGCTGTTGTTCGTTAATGTTCTTAACCCGTTGAAAATATGGGACAATAACATACTGCGCGCTGTTTCGGCACATCTTATGCTGATTATGCTCACGGTCGAGTCCATAATTTGCTTCTTAAAATCAGATAAAGCAGAAATAAAAAATGTTTTTAAAAATATAATCGGAAGAGGAGAAAAAAATGTATAAATTTTTGTGCTATACTGCAGTAAGCGGTTTCGGCGTCGGATATTTTCCTTTTGCATCAGGAACCGCCGGTTCGTTTGCCACGTTGCCTTTTGCTTTTGCGGCAGCTTACTACTTTGGTTTTTGGGGAATATTGCTGTTGGCCGTTGCGACTTTTTTTATTGGGGTCATTGCCTCAAAAGAAGTCTTAAAATATACCAAACACGACCCCTCAATAATCATCATTGACGAAGTTGTCGGACAATTATTGACGTTTTCCTTGGTTGCCAATGCTCTGGTAGATAATCTGCATGCTTGGGCTGCTTATGTCATCGGATTTTTCCTGTTCCGGCTTTTCGATATTTGGAAACCGCAGCCGGCCCGTTGGGCAGACAGCAAAATAATTAATGCCTGGGGCGTTATGTTGGATGATGTTTTTGCAGGAATTTATGCCGCCATAGTCCTTTATGGAATCAGCCTCATCGTGGAGATACTGTAATGATTAAAAATATTTTGAAATTAATCCGGGTTAAACAATGGATTAAAAATGCTTTCGTTTTAGCTCCGCTGCTGTTTTCTCTGAAGTTTACCGAAATGGGGTCGGTAGTTCAGTCCGCGCTGGCGTTTGCGGCATTCTGTTTTATTGCCTCGGCTGTTTATGTTATGAACGACATTTTAGATCGCAAAAAAGATGCTTTGCACCCCAAAAAGAAAAACCGCCCTATCGCCAGCGGCAAAATACAACCCGTGACAGGGGGGGGTATAGCATGTTTACTAATAGTTGCAGCCGCTGTTTGCCTGTTCATTTTAGGAAGCGCTAAAACCGCAATGACAATTATGATTTATGTTATGTTAAATATTTTGTATTC
>UQFU01000043.1 GCA_900540425.1 uncultured Alphaproteobacteria bacterium | reverse complement strand
GTTCTGGCTTTTTGATATTATAAAAAACTCCGAAGTGACGAACTTCGGAGTTTTTGTGGTCTTACTTGGGAGAGGTGGAATTGTATTAATCGTTTAACTATAGCCGATAGCATTCGCAGAGATAAGAAAACACCTTGAGCACCCCATAGCCGATTAGGGAGGCAGTTGTTATCAGCATGGTACCGACTATGGTCATGCAGGCTGAGGCAATTGCTGCCAATAGATATGCGGCGGGGGTTATGATGCCGATTTTAATTTTCCAGAAAGTGAGTATTGCGGCAAATATAACTATTGCGGCAATGTTCACTATGCAATTTATGGTGTTATACTCTTTGTCCAGCTTGAACAGAAGAGATCGACTGCCGACGGCATAGCCAAGCCAAATGGGGACGAAGGCTCCTATTGTTCCCAAGATACCGAACCAAATATTTTCTGAACTTCCGAGATATCCGCTGATTAAAGCGATGAGGAAAGCGAAGCTGGTCATAAGTTTCAGTTCTTTTCGATAGCGGCTGCAGAAGTGATTGTCGGGATGGACTTTTGTTAATAACCCGAGCAACCAGCCGCAGCTTGTTGCGCTTAGCGAGGAAATCCAACAAAATAAAATAGTATTCATGATGATAAATTTAAAAATTAATATTAAGAATATTAATATCTGTTTTACGATATTTTGTCAAGCAAAAAGGACAAAAACGTCAGAATCTTGGAGGGAAGCAACCCTTGGGGATATTGCGGTAAAAAGAATCGCAAGCGTTGTTATTTGAATCGGTTGTGCAAAAAAGACGGGATTAAAAAATAAAAAACTTGACTCAAATGTGATAATAGTACTTGCAATTTTAGACTCTGTGTTATAAAAGTAGACGAATTTATGAACTATTATTTTGCGAATCGGCATCAAGAGAACGAAAGTTCGGCGGTTTGGTGCGTTTCATTGTTTTAAATCTAGATTTTCATAACCTTCTGCGGTCGGGGTTTGGTTCGCCAACAGCATAGTCGCAGAACAGAGTTGAAGGCAGCGGTGCTTTCGACTCCAACCATAAAGGGATTAAAGCACAATGTTGGAATCTTATACGGGCAAAAAGCGTGTAAGAAGAAGTTTCGGCAAGATTGACGCGGTTGCGGAAATGCCGAACTTAATCGAAGTTCAAAAAGGTTCTTATGACAGTTTTATCGAGGCCGACAAGAACGCTGAGAAATCAGAGTTTGGTCTTGAAGAAGTTTTCAAATCAATTTTCCCCATCAAAGATTTTTCGGGCAACGGCGAATTGGAGTTTGTAAAGTATGAACTCGAAGAGCCGAAGTATGACGTGGAAGAATGTTTCAAACGCGACATGACTTATGCCGCTCCGATCAAGGCGACTTTGCGTCTGGTGGTTTGGGATACCGATGAGGCGACCGGTGCCAAGTCCATTCATGACATTAAGGAGCAGGACGTTTATATGGGCGATATTCCGCTGATGACCGACAAGGGAACGTTTATTTTCAACGGCACCGAGCGCGTGGTTGTTTCGCAGATGCATCGTTCGCCGGGCGTGTTCTTCGATCATGACAAAGGCAAAACAGTCGCTTCCGGAAAATATCTGTTTGCCGCCCGGGTTATCCCTTATCGCGGTTCGTGGCTCGATTTTGAATTTGATGCCAAAGATTTGCTTTATGCGCGTATTGACCGCCGCCGCAAGCTGCCGGTAACGTCTATTTTGTATTCTTTGTACTCTAAAGAGACCGAAGAAAAAATCAAAAAGCTGGCTGCCGAAGGCAAAAAAATTGACCATTCCGAAATCAAGGGAATGTCAAAAGAGGAAATTCTGGCTTATTTCTATGATGTTGACACTTTTGTCGCTGACAAAAAGAACTGGAAAGCCAAGTTTGTACCGGAACGGGTTAAGGGCGTTAAGTTCGATTTTGACCTGATCAACGTCAAGACCGGCGAAGTTGTCTGGGAAAAAGGCAAGAAGCTGACGCCGCGGTCGGCTCAGAAGCTGGTTGACGACGGGCTGGAATATTTTCAGATTACTCCCGAACAGCTGATCGGGCGTTTTTTGGCGACTGCGGTTGCCGATAAGAAAACCGGCGAAGTGATTGCCGATGCCGGCGATGAAATTACCGAAGAGCTGTTGGGCAATATTACCAAAGCCAAAGTCGGGGAGATTAAAACCCTGTATATTGACGGCGTTAATGTTGGGCCGTATATTCGCAATACGCTGGCCGCCGACAAAAATTCCTGCCGTGAAGAGGCACTTTTGGACATCTATCGCGTTATGCGTCCGGGCGAGCCGCCAACACTTGAAACGGCCGAACAGCTGTTCAAGGGATTGTTTTTTGATTTGGAACGTTATGACCTGTCTTCGGTCGGCCGCGTGAAGATGAATGTGGCGTTGGACATTCCGTTTGAGGAAGCTCCGGATACGCTGCGCACGCTGCGTGCCGACGATGTTTTGCGCATTGTCAAACGTCTGGTCGAGCTGCGTGACGGCAAAGGTGAAGTTGACGATATTGACCACCTTGGCAACCGTCGTGTCCGTTCGGTCGGTGAACTGATGGAAAACCAGTACCGCATGGGATTGCTCAGAATGGAAAGAGCCATTCGCGAAAGAATGAGCAGCGAAGTTCTGGCTAACGTCAAGCCGCAGGATTTGGTCAATGCCAAACCGATTGCCGCCGTTATCCGCGAATTTTTCGGTTCTTCACAGTTGTCGCAGTTTATGGATCAAAACAATCCGCTGTCCGAAATTACCCACAAACGCCGTTTATCGGCATTGGGGCCGGGCGGTTTGTCCCGCGAACGCGCCGGTTTTGAAGTCCGCGACGTACATCCGACCCATTATGGACGTATCTGCCCGATTGAAACGCCGGAAGGCCCGAACATCGGTTTGATCAACTCGCTGTCGACTTATGCCCGCATTAACAAATACGGCTTTATCGAATGTCCGTATCGCAAAGTTGTTGACGGTGTGGTTACCAGCGAAGTGGTTTATTTGTCCGCCGATGAGGAAGGCAAGTTCAAAATTGCAGAAGCCAATGCCAAGGTCAAAGACGACGGGCATTTTGAAGAAGATCTGATTGCCTGCCGCAAAGCCGGTGAATTTGAATTTGCGCATCCGGAAGAAATCGACTTTATCGACGTTTCTCCGAAGCAGTTGGTTTCGGTGGCGACAGCGTTGATTCCGTTCTTGGAAAACGATGACGCAAACCGTGCCTTGATGGGGTCGAACATGCAGCGTCAGGGTGTGCCTTTGCTGCGTTCGGAAGCCCCGTTGGTCGGTACCGGTATTGAAGCTGCGGTAGCCAAAGATTCCGGCGCTACCGTGGTTGCCAAATATGACGGTATTGTCGATGCTGTTGATGCCAATCGTATTGTTGTCCGTTCCAAAAAGGACAGCGCAACCGATGTCGGCGTTGAAATTTACAAACTGTCCAAATTCCGTCGTTCCAATCAGAATACCTGTATCAATCAGGTTCCGCTGGTTAAAGTCGGAGACGAGGTCAAAGCCGGCGATATTATGGCCGACGGCCCGTGTACGGATATGGGCGAACTGGCTTTGGGCAAAAACGTTTTGGTGGCCTTTATGCCTTGGAACGGTTTGAACTACGAAGATGCGATTTTGCTTTCCGAGCGTGTTTCCCGCGATGATGTCTTTACTTCTCTGCATATTGAAGAATTTGAAGTCATGGCGCGCGATACCAAGCTCGGCCAGGAAGAAATCACCCGCGATATTCCGAACGTCGGCGAAGAAGCTTTGCGCAATCTGGACGAAGCCGGTATCGTTTATATCGGCGCCGAAGTCAAGGCCGGCGATATTCTGGTCGGTAAGGTTACGCCGAAAGGCGAATCTCCGGTAACGCCGGAAGAAAAGCTGCTGCGCGCCATTTTCGGCGAAAAGGCTTCCGATGTCCGCGACACGTCGTTGCGCGTTCAACCGGGCATTGAGGGTATTGTTGTTGACGTTCATGTCTTCTCCCGCCGCGGCGTTGAGAAAGACGAACGCGCCCTTTCGATTGAGCAGGAAGAAATTTCCCAGCTGGCGAAGGACCGCGATGACGAGCTGGCAATTATCCGCCGCAGTTTTGAAGCCCGTCTGAAGTCTATGCTGCTGGGGCAGACGGTTGTTGATGCTCCGAAGGGAATTGCCAAGAATGCGGTTATTTCCGAAGAAGTTTTGGCAACAGTTCCGTCTTCGCAATGGCGCAAGATTGTGGTTAAGGACGAAGAGGTTATGGCCAAGGCCGAAGAGCTCTTTGCCGCTTTCGATGCCCGCAACGATAAGATTCAGAAGCATTTTGAAGACAAGGTTGAAAAAGTTCAGCGCGGCGACGATCTGCTTCCGGGCGTTTTGAAGATGGTTAAGGTCTTTATTGCCACCAAGAGAAAGATTCAGTCAGGCGATAAAATTGCCGGACGTCACGGTAACAAGGGTACGATTTCCCGCGTTCTGCCGCTGCAGGATATGCCGTACATGGAAGACGGCACGCCGGTTGACATCGTGCTCAATCCGTTGGGCGTGCCTTCGCGTATGAACGTCGGGCAGATTTTGGAAACTCACCTGGGGTGGGCCGCCAAAGAACTCGGCAAGCAACTCAATGAAATGTGCGAACAGTACAAGAGAGGCGAAAAGACCCTTGATGAACTCAATGCACGCTTGAAAGAGGTTTATGGCGAGAAACAATATAAGCGCGATATTGCTCCGATGAGCGAACCGGATCTTTTGGAAATGGTTTCGCATCTGAAGAATGGCGTTCCGACGGCTACTCCGGTTTTCGACGGCGCTCATGAAGATGATATTAACAATATGCTGTCTTTGGCAGGATTGCCGACCTCAGGCCAGATTGACCTGTATGACGGACGTACCGGCGAGAAGTTTGATCGTAAGGTTACGGTTGGTATTATCTATATGATCAAACTGCACCACATCGTTGACGAGAAGATGCATGCCCGTTCGGTCGGCCCGTACTCTCTGGTTACGCAGCAGCCGTTGGGCGGTAAGGCTCAATTTGGCGGCCAGCGTTTCGGCGAAATGGAAGTTTGGGCTCTCCAGGCTTACGGCGCCGCTTATACGTTGCAGGAAATGCTGACGGTTAAGTCCGACGACGTTAACGGACGTACGAAAGTTTATGAATCGATTGTCCGCGGCGATGACGGATTTGAAGCCGGAATTCCGGAATCCTTCAACGTTTTGGTCAAGGAAATGAAGTCTTTGTGCCTGAATGTTGAAATGCTCAGTGACGAAGCTTAAGCGAAGAGGAGTTTTACTTAGATGAATGATATTATGAAATATTTCGGGCAGCAGACTGCCGGAGATTCTTTTGATCAAATCAAAATCTCCATTGCTTCGCCTGAGCAAATCCGTTCGTGGTCCTATGGTGAGGTTAAAAAGCCGGAAACCATTAACTACCGTACGTTTAAGCCGGAAAGAGACGGTCTGTTCTGCGCTCGCATTTTTGGGCCGGTCAAAGACTATGAATGTCTGTGCGGCAAATACAAAAGAATGAAATACCGCGGCGTTGTCTGCGAGAAATGCGGCGTTGAGGTTACGCTTTCCAAAGTTCGCCGTGAGAGAATGGGGCATATTGAGTTGGCCGCTCCGGTTGCTCATATTTGGTTCCTGAAATCTCTGCCGAGCCGGATTGCGATTTTGACCGATATTCCGATGAAGGCTTTGGAACGGGTTCTTTATTTTGAGAGTTATATTGTTATTGAGCCGGGGCTGACCCCGTTGCAGGTTAACGAGCTTTTGACCGAAGAACAGTATCAGGAAGCCATTGACGAATACGGCGAAGATTCTTTCCGGGCCGGTATCGGCGCCGAAGCGCTGAAAGAGATTCTGGCTTCTATTGACCTGGAAGCCGAACGCAAGTCTATTCGCGAAGAGTTGAAAGACAACAATTCCGAATCCAAGCGCAAAAAATTGGTTAAACGGCTGAAGATTATTGAAGCTTTCTTGGAATCGAACACCAAGCCGGAATGGATGATTTTGGACGTGCTGCCGGTTATTCCGCCGGAACTGCGCCCGTTGGTTCCGTTGGACGGCGGCCGGTTTGCGACTTCTGACCTGAACGATTTGTACCGCCGGGTTATTAACCGCAACAACCGTCTGAAACGTTTGATGGAGCTGCATGCGCCGGATATCATTATCCGCAACGAAAAACGCATGCTGCAGGAATCGGTTGACGCTTTGTTTGACAACGGCCGCCGCGTTCGTGCGATTACCGGCACCAACAAGCGCCCGTTGAAGTCTTTGTCCGACATGCTGAAAGGCAAGCAGGGCCGTTTCCGTCAGAACCTGCTCGGTAAACGTGTTGACTATTCCGGGCGTTCGGTTATTACGGTCGGTCCGGAGCTCAAACTGCATCAGTGCGGCCTGCCGAAGAAAATGGCTTTGGAACTGTTTAAGCCTTTTGTTTATGCCAAGTTGGAACTTTACGGCCACGCCACCACCATTAAGGCGGCAAAGCGGATGGTTGAAAAAGAACGTCCGGAAGTTTGGGATATTTTGGAAGAAGTTATCCGCGAGCATCCGGTTCTGCTCAACCGTGCGCCGACTTTGCACCGTTTGGGTATTCAGGCTTTTGAGCCGGTTTTGGTCGAAGGCAAGGCTATTCATTTGCATCCGCTGGTTTGTACCGCATTCAATGCCGACTTCGACGGCGACCAGATGGCGGTTCACGTTCCTTTGTCGGTAGAGGCACAGTTGGAAGCCCGCGTGTTGATGATGTCGACCAACAATATTCTGGCTCCGGCTTCCGGAAAACCGATTATTGTTCCGACGCAGGACATGGTTCTGGGTATTTACTATCTGACTTATGATGCCGAGGGGCTGAACGGCGAAGGTTCGATTTTTGCCGACTTCAACGAAGTTCAGATGGCTTTGGATGCCAAGGTTTTGGATTTGCATGCCAAGATCAAATGCCGGATGGAATATGTTGACGACAACGGCGAAATCAAAAAGGGCCTGGTTGAAACCACAGCCGGACGCATTATTGTTTCGGAAACTTTGCCGAAACACAAAAATGTTCCGTTCTCGCTGGTTAACCGCCTGATTAAGAAGAAAGAAATTGCCGAGATTATTGATACGATCTATCGTCACTGCGGACAGAAGGAAACGGTTCTGTTTGTAGACAAGATTATGTCACTCGGTTTCCAGAATGCCTGCAAGGCCGGCATTTCTTTCGGCAAGGACGATTTGATCGTTCCGGCTTCCAAAAAAGAGCTGATTGAAGAAACCGAAAAGCAGGTTAAGGAATTTGAGCAACAGTATCAGAACGGTTTGATTACCAAAGGCGAGAAATATAATAAAGTCGTCGATATCTGGGCTGCCTGCACGGATAAGATTGCCGATGAAATGATGAAAAACATTTCAAAAACCGACCATGGCTATATCAACTCCGTTTACATGATGGCTCACTCCGGCGCGCGCGGTTCTGCCGCTCAGATGCGCCAGTTGGCCGGTATGCGCGGTTTGATGGCCAAGCCGAACGGCGAAATTATTGAACAGCCGATTATCTCAAACTTTAAAGAAGGTCTGACGGTGTTGGAATACTTCAATTCTACCCACGGTGCCCGTAAAGGTTTGGCCGATACGGCGTTGAAGACCGCAAACTCCGGTTATCTGACCCGCCGTTTGGTTGACGTGGCTCAAGACGTGGTTATTACCGAAACCGACTGCGGCACGGAACGCGGCATTATTGTTCGTCCAGTTGTTGACGGCGGTAATGTTATCGTTTCTATCGGCGAGAGAATCCTCGGGCGTACCATTCAGGAAGACATTCTGCATCCGGAAACCGGTGAGGTGATTATTTCCAAGGGGCATCTGATGGATGAAAATGACGTTGAGTTGGTTGAAAAGGCCGGGGTCGAGCAGGTTAAAATCCGTTCGGTTCTGACCTGCGAATCCAAAGACGGCGTTTGTGCTGCCTGCTATGGCCGCGATTTGGCCCGCGGTACGCCGGTTAATGTCGGCGAGGCTGTCGGCGTTATTGCCGCCCAGTCCATTGGCGAACCCGGTACCCAGCTGACGATGAGAACCTTCCATATCGGCGGTGCGGCGCAGAAAGGCGCTGAACAGGCTTCGGTTGAAGTTCCGTTTGCCGGTGTGATGAAAGTCGAAAACAAGCATTTGGTTTATAATGCCGAAGGCAACGGCATTGTATTGTCACGCAACTGCGATTTGGTTATTGTTGACGACAAAGGCCGTGAAAAATCGCGCCACCATGTTCCGTACGGAACCAAATTGCTGGTTGCCGAAGATGCCAAAGTTAAGAAAGGTCAGAAAGTGGCCGAATGGGATCCGTTTACAATTCCGGTTATTACCGAAAAATCAGGGCGGGTCGAGCTGGTTGACCTGATTAACAATGTTTCGGTTAAGGAAGTTGTTGACGAAACAACCGGCGTTGTTTCCAAAACGGTTATCGACTGGCGCTCCAATTCCAGCAGCGCCGGGCTGAAGCCGAGCATTATCCTCAAGGATGAAAAGGGCAAGCCGGTTACTTATGACAACGGCAAAGAAATTCGTTACTATATGTCGGTAGATGCCATTCTGTCTGTTGAAGACGGGCAGGAAGTTCAGACCGGTGAGGTTATTGCGAGAATTCCGAGAGAAAGCTCCAAGACTAAAGATATTACCGGTGGTTTGCCGCGTGTTGCCGAGCTGTTTGAGGCCCGTCGTCCGAAAGATCCGGCGATTATTTCCGATATTGACGGACAGGTTGAATTCGGCAAGGATTATAAGGCCAAACAGCGGATTACCGTTGTGCCGAAGAAAGGCGAACCTTTGGAATATCTGATTCCGAAAGGACGTCACCTGGTTGTTCAGGACGGCGATATTGTCAAGAAAGGCGATATGCTGGTTGAAGGTACACCGGCTCCGCATGATATTCTGCGCGTTTTGGGCGTTGAGAAGCTGGCTGAATATCTGGTCAAGGAAGTTCAGGACGTTTACCGTTTGCAGGGTGTTAAGATTAACGATAAGCATATTGAGGTTATCGTTTCTCAGATGCTGCGCAAGGTTGAGGTTACCCAGCCGGGCGACACGACTTTCTTGGTTGGCGAACAGGTTGACCGTGACGTATTTGAAGAAGAAAACGCCAAGGTTATTGCCGAAGGCGGAAATCCGGCGGTTGCCGATGACATTCTGCTGGGTATTACCAAGGCTTCTTTGCAGACCAAGTCGTTTATTTCGGCTGCGTCCTTCCAGGAGACAACGCGTGTTCTGACGGAAGCTGCCGTTGCCGGCAAGGTTGACAGCCTGAAAGGCCTGAAAGAAAACGTTATCGTCGGCCGTTTGATTCCGGCCGGTACGGGTACGGTTCTGAGAGCCCTGAAGAAAGTTGCCGTTCAAAACGACAAGGAAATCCTGGCCCTCAAAGAAGAAGCGGCTGCCGCTTCCGGACAGCAGGCATTGCCGGCTGCCGGAGAGCAAGGTGAGACAGCCTAGTCTTTCTGACTGTTGAGGTAGAACTGAAAACACTCTGGAAAGCAATTTCCAGAGTGTTTTTTTCTGAAAACGATACTGTATTATAGAACTAAAGTATAGGTAGGCGGAAAGGAACATCCTGTTAGAATTAGAAGAACAGGGAGGGAAAATGGCGGAAAATGAACCGGACATTGAAGCAATGCTGGCAGGGGCAATGCGGTGCAAGATTGCTGCAGTGCGGCGGCAAACGGGGATTTCTTTAGCCGAGCTGTCGGAACGTTGCAACTTGAGTGTCAGCAGGCTTAAGGATTTGGAAAACGGCCGGGAAGCGGTAACGCCGGAATTGTTGGCGCAGATTTTAGATGCCTGCCATTATTTTGCGGAGGAAAACCCGGTAGCCCGAAAAATTTTCGGGAATGATTTATATTGACGTTTTTGACAAAAGATGCTAGTTTTCTTACGGTTATATAGAATTTTGAAAATTAGTATTCACTTTTAAAAATTAGAATTATGGTTGGTTTTATTATTTTTATCGTAGTGATTGCCGCAGGGGTTGCTGCCGTTATTTCATGGAACATCATTCGGATTAAGACACGAGAATTTGAAGAACGACAGGCTCGGCTGCTGGTCGATTTGGAAACGCAGAGAGCAAAAGCGGTGTTGTATGAAGACGTTTTTGTGCCGGAATTTATGGCTAAGCTTACCGATGAGGAGATTTTGAAACTTGAGAAGCGCGTGAAGCCGGAATTGGAAAAATTCCGGGAAGCGGCGCGGAGCCTTATTATTGGAGAAGATAACGAAGAGATTTTTAATCAATCCCATTATGGAGTTTATCGTTGTCTTAACGAGCATATCGCTGACGAGAAGAAGTGTCGCAAACTATGTGATTAATGATTTCGAACCGGCCGAAAGGCCGGTTCGGGCATTTTAAACTTTTGGTGACTTGATATTGGGAAAAGAAATATTATTTCGTTGGCAGAGTGCTCAAAACGGAGGTGTAAAATGAATGAAGCGTTGAGAAATTTTACCGTATTACTTTGGGCTGTTTGTGCCATTAATTCCAATTCGTATGCCGGAAGCAACAAAGTTACCATTCGGGAGGAACCACGGCCGGCACAGCCGACGGTTATTATCGGAGAGGCTCTGACTCCTTCTGGGCGTATGAAAAAAGCGGTTGTTGAACAACCGGCCGGAGCTCCTAATCCGCTGGGAGATCCGATTGTTGACGAAGATGACGAATCGGCGGCGCCAATTGCTCCCGTAGCTCCGGTTGCCGGGGAGACGGAGAAACATCAGCCGGTTAACCTGGTCAGGCAGTCTTCCCCTTCGGGAGAGTTGCAACCGGGACAAGTTGCCCTGCCGCAGCCGAGCAACCGGATAGAAAATGAGCTTTATCAATCGGGAGATGACATTATTGACGTGCAGGCGTTTCCGATTGATGACGTTCAAGAAGCGGAAACGCCCAATATCCAGCCGACTGTTGTGGCCAATTAGACGCGTTCATAGTCTAAGAATACGGGACGCCGCCCTTCACGAATTGCCTTGCGCTGGTATTTGGTTTCTACCCAGTCGGCCGGTTCGTGTTTCCAATCATTGCCACAGGCAGCTGTCCAGCGGAAGTTTTCGTGGTTGTGCAGTTGGTGCAGAACCCAGCTTTTGTAGACTTTGTGGTCGGTAGCGACTCTCAGGATACCGCCTTTTTTTAGAATCCGGGCGATTTCCCGCAGGTTTTCCCGATTGATAAACCGTCGCGATGCATGTCTTTTTTTGGGCCACGGATCCGGAAACAAAACAAATACCTTGTCTAGAAAGTTGTCGGGAATGCGCGGGAACAACAAGCGCATATCATCATCAAAGATCCGGATATTGTCGTTTCTTGGGCTTGTCAGAATAAATTTTTCCGGCAGATTGCTGCCCTCTTTAATTCCGGTGATGATGCTCAGCAGGTTGGCAACCCCGTTTTTGAAAACTTCGGCGCCGATAAAACCGGTATCCGGGTGTTGCAGGGCTTGTCCGGCAAGGTGTTCGCCGTTGCCGAATCCGATTTCCAGGCAAACTTTGTCAACCGGGGTGCCAAACATGGTTTGGCGGTCGAAAACTGTTTGGGGCGTAATTCGGATTTGGGGCAGAAAAGCGTCAAGCAGGGAGGTTTTGGCTTTGCGGATTTTGCGCCCCTGACGGCGGCCGTAAAATTTGGGTTTGTCTGTTTCTAAAAGCATTTTTTCAGTTCCTCGCTTAAATCTAATTTTTCCCATGAAAATTCGCCGTTGGGAAGGGCTTGTCTGCCAAAGTGTCCATAGGCCGAGGTTGAGGAATATATCGGTTTGCGCAATCCCAAATGATTGATGATGCCTGACGGTGTGAGGTCGACCATATCGCGGACGGTTTCCAGGAGTTTGTTTTCGTCAACTTTGCAGGTTCCTTTGCAGTCGATGTACAGCGACAAAGGCAAACGGCGTCCGATGGCGTAGGAAATCTGGAGCAGACATTCTCCGGCCAGCCCGGCGGCGACGATATTTTTGGCCAGGTAACGAAGCATGTAGGCTGCCGACCTGTCCACCTTGGAGGCGTCTTTGCCGGAAAAGGCTCCGCCGCCGTGCGGGGCATAACCGCCGTAAGTGTCAGCGATAATTTTGCGTCCGGTCAGGCCGGTATCGCCGTCGGGTCCTCCGATAATAAAGCGTCCGGCAGGGTTGGTCAGAATGTTTTGCGGCGCCGGAATAAACTCTTCCGGCAATGAAGCTTTGAGCTGTTCCAAAATGATTTCGCGAACGTCTTCCGGGGTCAGTTTTTCCTGATGCTGGCAAGATACAAGAAGCGTTGCCGTTTTGACGGCTTTCCTGCCTTCACAGAGCAGGGTTATCTGAGCTTTGGCATCAGGCTCCAAGCCGGGAGCCTTTTGTTCTCTGCGGGCATTTTTCAGGTCTTTAAGAATTTTATTGACAAGGTAGGTGCCCAAGGGCATGTATTCGGTTAGGTATCCTGGTTCTTTTTTGGCGTAGCCGAACATTATTCCCTGGTCGCCGGCGCCGCCGCTGCCGATGCCGGCAGCAATGTCCGCGGATTGGCGGTGAAGATAGTTTTCTATTTGCAGGCGGCGCCAATCAAATCCAGGCTGTTCGTAACCGATTTCTTTTACGGTTTGGCGGATGCAGTCTTCGATTTCTTCATTGTCGGGCAACTTTCCGGCTGCTGTTTCTCCGGCAATAATGACGCGGTTGGTTGTGGCCATGGTTTCAACAGCCGTGCGCGCATGCGGGTCGTGTTTCAGGTGCAGGTCGAGAAGAGCATCGGAAATACGGTCGCAGACCTTGTCCGGATGTCCTTCGGAAACCGATTCGCTGGTGAATAGATATGTCATGTTTTCCTCAATATTAGCTTATTGGGAAAGCATAAAAAAAAAGCCGGTCAAATACCAGCTTTTTTTGATTTTTATCGGATATTTTTGATTAATCTTCGTTTTCATCGTTGTTGTTATATGTTGTTTTGGACATGGCGATGATTAAATCATACAAATGTTTGGCCGCTTTGCGGTTGGGGATTTTATAATAAGCGCGAACCAGCTCAATCGTTTCTTGGCGGTTCATTGGATCAATATCAAAATTTTCTTTCTCTTCTGCGAAACTCAAAGGAGTGCTGTCAGGCAGGCTGAACATCCGCGGGCTTTGGTTTGCAACTTCTTTGTCCATATCTTCATAGAAAAAGCCGATCGGAACGTCCAGAACTTTTCCGATATCCCACAGGCGGCTGGCGCCGACGCGGTTCATGCCTCTTTCATATTTTTGAACCTGTTGGAAAGTCAGCCCCAAAAGCGAAGCCATTTTTTCCTGACTGAGCCCCAGAAGCGTCCGTCTCAGGCGGATACGATTGCCGACATGTACGTCAATCGGGTTCGGTTGCCCGGTAGGCGTTCTACCGCGGCTTGATCTTTTAAAAGTTTCTGCAGTCATACCTTTATTTCCTTTTTGCTTAATTACTATATATATAAATATGATTTTACGACAGGGTCGTCAACAAATATTTTATATAATATGTTATATTCTTTGCTGCTTATATAGTAAACAAATGTCTTCTCTTGCTTAAAATTTACGCAAAGATAAATAAATTGCAAGCATTATATTTAGCAGCATTAAAAAAATCGGTACAAAATTACCATAATTTCCGTAAAATGTAATTGTTGATAACTTTCCGGGCAAGGTAACGTCGAGTATGGCGCTGCGGTTTAGCGGTATTTGTCCGAGAATGCGTCCGAGCGGATCGATGGCGGCGCTGATACCGCTGCCGGCGACCCGGACAATGGTCAGGCCTTCTTCGGCGGCTCTGAGCCTGGCGGCAATCAGATGTTGGCGCGGTCCGGCGGAGTCTCCGTACCAGGCATCATTGGTCAGGTTAATCAGCCATTGGGGGCGTTCGGTGCGGTCGGTAATTTGAGCCGGAAAAATTATTTCATAACAGATAAGCACTCCGAACGGCGGGTAGTTTCCGATATTCAGCGTACGGGGG
>UQFU01000042.1 GCA_900540425.1 uncultured Alphaproteobacteria bacterium | reverse complement strand
CCCAAACATCAGTAGCGAACCGTTCGCCGCGGGGCGTCCCCGCCCTCGGGCGCTGTCCGCGCTCCCGCCGTGCGGGTGCCATTAAACCGGGAATTTTCCGTAAATTAAGGTATCATTAAGGATTGTCGGATTATAGTATTGCCGTAAAAATATAAAGGGCTTTTCGATGATTAACGAAGAGATTGTTCATGTTAACGGTCAGCCGCAGAAATTGGTTGTTTTTCTGCATGGCTATATTGACAGTGCTCCGGCCTTGGATCGGCGTCTGCAGCCGTTGTTGGACCATCTTCCCGATTCTGCCGTTCATATTCCCCAGGCACCGGAAATTTGCGAAATCTTGGATAACAAACGCCAATGGTACTCAATGCACCGTTTTGACCCCGATGATGCCCGAAAATTTGTACCGACAATGGAAGAATGCGCTGAAATTTATAACCGGATGGGATTGGGGCTGGCCGAAGCCTTTTCCTATCTGAATCCGTATTTGCAAGAGCGTCTGGACGATTACGGCTTGGAAGCAAAAGATTTATATGTCTGCGGTTTTTCTCAGGGAGCCATGGTTGCAATTTATGTTTCCCTGATGCAGGACGAAAAAATCGGCGGCTGCATAAGTTTCAGCGGAATTATCACGCCGCATTCCTATTTGCTCAAACATGCCCGAACGGCTCCGGATACTTTGCTGATTCATGGCAATGAAGACAACCTGGTGCGGCCGGAAGCCATGGCGTTTACCAAACGCCAGTTGCAGCAAATCGGCTGTGATGTCCAAACCTGCGTTATCCCCGGCGGACAGCACCGCGTTACCGAAGAAGGACTGCTTCGCGCCGCTTGTTTTATCAATCAGAATTTTACAAAAAAGCTTGCGATTTGAGCATTCCGCCGTCTTTGATGAGGCGGCTGCGGTTTCGTTGCAGCTTTAACGGCGATTTCTGCCCCAGATTCTTGTCATAAATTTCACCGTAATTTCCATATAGTTTTACGGCCTTTTTCAGCCAGTCCGGCTGTAGGTCAAGCTTTTTCCAAATGTCGGGGTTGGAGCCGAGCAGGTTGCGCAGCGACAGGTTGTTGTCCCCGGTCATGATGACGACATTTTTCGAGTTTATGTCATATTCCTCCGCCATAATCAAGGCGTTGACAATCCATTTGATAATCGCCTGCAAGTCGCCGTTGTCTTTGGCAACCAGGGCATAAACCGGCCGAACGTCCATTTCTTCCGGAAGCATTACAATGTCTTTGCGGTTGGCAAAACCTTTTTTCATATCGGCCAAAACCGTTTCATAGCCAACCAGAAGTTTGCAGCGGTTAAGCAAAAAAGAAGCCTTGGCGCTGGCAAAATTGGCAAATCTGAGTTGATGAAATTTGAGGTCATAAGTGCGCACATATTGCTCAAAGTTTTGCAGATCGGGAGAACGGACGGTAATGCAAACGTTTTGATTGGCAAAATCTTCCATCGACTTGGGCTGTTCTTCTGTCTTGGCCAGAAAAACCAAACGGTCGTGATAAATGGTTGCTGCCGGCAAGGCATGGCCCGAAAGCTCTGAGCTTGCCGTACTATAGGAGTTTCCGAGCATAACGTCGACTTTTCTCGTCGCCAGGGCGCTGTCGGCCTGTTCGGGAGGAATGTTCACCATTTCGTAATTTCCGGGATTCCCAAAAATAGCCATGGCAAAAATGCTGCATAAAGTCGGGTCGATGCCTTCCCATTGGCCGTCATCGTTTTTGTGGCTGTAGGCGTTGTTGGACAAGTCGGTTCCGCAGCGGATAACCCCGTCGGATTTGATGAACCTCAACCCGGCGGAAGGCGCTGCTGCTGCCGGAAAAGCCGCCAAAATTGCCCATGCAAAGAATAACCATTTCAGTTTCATTTTTTTTACCAATGTGCTATAATGAGATAAAACTTAAATTAACTATAAGGTATTTTTTTATGAAACGTAACCATTTTTTGCAACTTATTATCGTTTGTTTGTGGCTGTTCTGCAGTTTTTCCGTCTTTGCCGCGCCGATAGATTCGCAAAAAGCCAAAGATTGGGTGAATGATAAGGGCAGGGTACTGCTGGATACTTTTAACGAGCCGGACCTGCAAAAAAAATACCGGCAGTTGGACGAGCTTTTTTTTAAACATGTCGATTTGGATTACATCGGCAAGTTTGTGGTTGGAAAATACTGGCGGCAAATGTCTGCGGAACAACAGGCGCGTTATCAAAAAATATTCAAACGCTATGCAATAAGCGTGTATAAGGGGTTTCCTCTGAGTTTTGAACAGCGGATAAGCTTTGCGGTTACCGGCGCAAAAAGCGGCGATGCCTACGTTGACGTTACCGCGGCTGTCGATGTCGGAGGCAAAAACGAGCAGGAAAAGCCGCAAGTGTTTTTAGTGACTTTTCGCTTGGCCGAGAAAAACTCGGAGCTTCGGATTATTGATCTGAAGCTGGCAGAAAGCAGCCTGATATTATCTTACCGGACGCGCTTTTATGAGCTGTTCGCTGCCGATGACGGCGATGTCGAATGGTTTCTTGAAGATCTTGAAAACATGACTTCTTCCGCCGAAAAGGCAAATAACCTGCGCTTGCGGGAAAAATAGGCGCAATTAAAATAATGCGGCGCCGGTTCTGCCTTCCGACGCCGTATTTTAGTGGCGCCGTTTTTAATTCAGTTTGGTTTGGGAATCTTTCTTGATATTCTTAAAAACCGCATTGGCAAAGGTTTTTTTGGCCACATAGGTAATAAACAGCGGCTCTTCCAGCTTGAGCATTCCTAAGGTTTCTTCAAGCGCCTCAAAACTTTCATAAATTTTGCTGATTAACACAACGTTATTTTCAACTTTGGTCCGGGTAGTCGCATCAATTTGGTTTGACATAGTACCTCCTTATAACCACAACATTTAATATTTTGTTACATCTGACGTTGTATTGCTAATATAGCGTAAATAATTTGATTTGTACAGACCGTAAAATAATACACCAGGTATCGAAAAATTAGATTACTCAAATACTTATGGAACGCTTATGCCGCCGGTACAGCTAAAGGGCCGAAACTTTCCTTTCCGAAGGTTTCGGTTCCATGACAATGCATTCAATTTTGGTTTTGAGTTCGATTTCCCGTTGAAAGTCATACGGGTCGACCAGTCCCTGGGTGAACAGGTCGTAATGTGTCGGAATAACGGTTTTGACTCCCAGCCATTGCGCAGCGTCAACCGCTTGGCAGATATCCAGGTTAACGCGCCCTCCGATAGGAATAAGCGCCACGTCCGGACGATAAAATTCGCCGACGAATTTTATATCGGGATTAATGGCCGTGTCGCCGAGATGATAAATTTTTAAGTCTCCGAAATCAAAAATAATTCCGGCCGCCGGGCCAAAGCTTTGCCCGTTCGGAAGCAGCCCGCTGTGAACGGCCGGCCGAAAAATTGCTTTGCCCCAGTCATAACATTGGGTAACGCCGATAGGCACCGGAATTGTTTCGGCGCCCTGATTCGCGCACCATTGCGCCAATTCCCAAACGGCAGTAATTTTAGCATGATTGTTTTTGCTGATTTCAACGGCATCGCCAAGATGGTCGGCATGCCCGTGCGTAAGCAGAATGTCGGTTGCCGCAATGTCTTTCGGCTTTTGGCGCGCCATCGGCGCATTGGTCAAAAACGGATCAACGACAATATGATGCTTCCCCGTCTGCATAATAAAACCGCTGTGTCCGAGATAACTGAGACGGACATTGCCAAAATCAACCTGCTCAACCATTTTTCCCGCACCCGTATTCTAAAGTTCAACAGAAGTTCAGATTATGCCGTTTTCCGGAAAATCCGGTTGAAAATATTCTTTGCGAGACCACCGGTCAATCAAATTGTCAATGAGGGTGATTCTCTCAGCCGCATCCAAACGTATTGTTTTTTCTGCCGCCAGCTCTCCGATAATATAGTTTGCAATATTTATCTTCGACATTTTTTATTCTCCATAAAAAACTGTTCAACAGATATCGTAAATATATTACCAAAAAGTTAACAGAAAAGATTTATAGATATAATTGCTATATAGCCTAAGCGTTATAAGCCTTCCAGGTAGATTTTATAATGTTATCAACACTGCTGTGCACAGCCTTCCAGCCCAAAATTTCGTGCGCCTTGGCCGGCGTTGCCAAAATAACCGCCGGATCTCCCGCCCGCCTTCCGGCAAATTCATAGGGCACTTTGCACCCGGTTGCCGCTTCGGTCGCCTTTATCATCTCCAAAACGCTGATTCCTGTTTCTGTTCCAAGGTTAAGGATTTGGCTTTCTCCGCCTTTTGCCATATATTCCAGAGCCGATACGTGGGCGGAGGCCAGGTCGCTGACATGAATGTAGTCGCGGATGCAGGTGCCGTCGCGCGTGTCATAATCATTGCCGAAGATTTGCACTTTGCTGCGCTTTCCGAGCAGCGCTTCCATCACAATCGGAAGCAGGTTCTGCGGATTCTTCTCCAGCCCGCGAACAATTCCTTCTTCGTCATACCCGACGGCGTTGAAATAGCGCAGAGAAACAAAACGAAGCCCTTTCAGCTGCCCGTACCAGCGCATATAATTTTCAATATCAAGTTTTGTAAAACCGTAAAAGCTGACCGGGTTGACCGGATGTTTCTCGTCAATCGGCAGATATTCGGGATTCCCATACACGGCGGCCGATGATGAAAAGACCAGCTTGTTGACGCCGGTTTCGGCCATGGCGTTCAAAATGTTAAGCGTTCCGCAAATATTGTTCAGAGCATATTTTTCAGGCTTTTCCATCGATTCCCCGACGGCCTTTTTGGCTGCCAGGTGGACAACTGCGTCAACTTTGTTCTGCAAGGCTTTTTTTACGGCGTCATAATCCAGAATGTCAGCTTTGATAAAACCGTTTTCCGGAAACAAATTCATTTCGAGGCCGGTAGAAAGATTGTCAAAAACCGTAACTTTGTGTTTGGCGCCGACTAAGGCTTTGACCACATGGCTGCCGATATAGCCGGCACCCCCGATAACCAGAATATGCATCTTTTTTCTCCATAGATAGTTCAAAATGCAGATTAACGGTTTTTGATTTTTTTGCCAAGAGCTGAATATGATAATTACACAAATTTCAGCTTTCAAAAAAGCCGTAGGCCTTTTTCCAAAAAGTATTTTGTTGCCATTTGAAAAAAAATATATAAGCAGCCTTGCCGAAAAAGAAATGCCGACAACAAAAAAAGCTGAAGTTGTTGCTCCAGCTTTTCTGATTGGTAGGGGTAGTCAGACTCGAACTGACACGGCCTGAGGCCACAAGATTTTGAGTCTAGCGCGTCTACCAGTTCCGCCATACCCCCATCAGATATCGGCATTGATAATATATTTAGTTGCCGCCGTCAATAGTTTTTTTATGATTATCGTAATTTTTTTAATCGTCTTTAGCAAATTTTAAGTCCCGCAAAGATAAAATAAGCCAAAAAACAAACCGGGAAAGGCAAATGCAAGACAAAACCGAAAGCTTAATCCGCAAAGCCGAAAACTTTTACCGCCGGGGCGCGTTTGAACGGACGGAAAAAATCTGCCGCCGCATTTTGAAAACGGAAGCGGATAATTGCCGGGTATTGACCCTGTTGGGCAATGCCTATTTTTGCCGCCGCGATTATCCCGGAGCAATGTTCTGCTATCAGAAAATAGAAAAGCTGTGCCCGGATTATGTGGTCAATCTGATTAACCTGGCCAATGTCTGTTTTGAAGAAAAACAATATTCGCAGGCGAAAGGGTATGCCGAACGCGCATTGCTGGCCGAGCCTGAAAATGCCGCTGCTTTGTCGCTGCTTGGAAACGCGCTTTTGAATATGAAAAACTATGATGAGGCAATAACGATTCTCACCAGGCTTTTGAAACTGTGCCCGCTGGATTTTTGGGCGGCGAACTCGTTGAGCCAGGCCTGGCAGAAAAAAGGCAGTTTTTCCCTCGCTTTTTCCTATGCGCTGCGTGCGGTTGAAAAAAGCGGCGGCGATGCCTCCCAACAGCTGAATTTGAATTATCTGCTCTATGAAACCGCCCAGGAAAAAGGTGCTGCATCTATTGCCCGGGAAGTCGATTTGTGGGAACGGAAATTCGGATCCGACCCGCAGGTGAAATTTATGATTCGGGCCTTGAGAAACGACCGGGATGCAGGCATTGCCGACAGCGGTTATGTCAATACGGTTTTTGATGTTTTTGCCGCGGATTTTGAAACCGTTCTGGCCGGATTGGATTATGCGGCGCCCCAATATGTTTCTGAATTTGCGGCCGGGTTTTATGGTGGTCTGAAATGGAAAAAACTGCGGATTCTTGATGCCGGATGCGGAACCGGCCTGTGCGCCCCGTTCTTGAAAAAATACGCTTCCTGGCACGGCTTGGAGGGAGTCGACCTTTCTTCCGGAATGCTGGCGGAAGCGGCCCGGAAAAAACTCTACGCCAGGCTTTATTGCCAAGAACTGTGTGCTTTCCTGTCCGGACATAAAAAACGATACGACCTTATAGCCGCCGCCGACGTTTTGACTTATTTCGGCGATCTTGATTCGGTATTCGCGGGTTTTGCTTTTGCGCTCAAAAAAAACGGGCGGATCATCTTTACCGTTACGCAGAACGTCTATGATGATTCGGATTGGTATCTGCATTTGTCCGGGCGCTTTGCGCATCGTTTTTCCTATCTGCAAAACACGCTCGGAAAACACGGCTTCAACATCGAAAAGTCAGAACTGAAACAACTGCGTACCGAAGGCGGCGAAAAGGTTATGGGCTATGTCGTTTCCGCTGTCGGAAAGGCATAAAAAAAACCTCCGCGTTTGCAGAGGTTTTTCAGCGTTTTTACCAGAAAAGGCTCAAATTATTTTTTAGAGCTTTTCTTGGTGGAAGAACTGCTTTTACTGGCACAGTTCGCAGAACTTTTCTTGGACGAAGAAGAGCATTTTTTGCTGCAGGAACCTGACAGCTGCTCAATGGCCATGGCCCAGTGCTGGGCTTCCTGGCCGCTCGGGCAGCCGGCGTTTTGCCAGATGTAATAAGCAGCTTCTCTGATTGCGTTTTCGTTAAGTTTAGTAGCCATTTCCGACAGTTTTTTGTTTTTTCTTTATGTTTATTAGCCATAATCAACTCCTGAAAAAATAAAAAAATTTTACTAATCATTTTTTAATATATAATCAAAATTTTATACGTCAATACTAAAAAGTTTTAATTTGCTCATTTCACAAAAAAAATTGAAAAATGAAGATATTTTCTTGCAAATAATTCTATATGTTTTATAGATGAATCTTGAAGTATTTTTAACCTTAATTTTAGAGTCTTGGATACGGGGTATATTTATGGAAAATTTATTATCAAAAGCAGAAATGGAAGCTGTAATAAACGGCGATCACGGCAATGTTTTTTCCGTGCTCGGCATTCATAAGGACAAAGGCAGCAAAGAAGTTTTTATCCGCGCTTATCAACCGCATGCCGTCAGTATTGAAGTGCTGCGTTATGATGATTCTCCGGTCGGTTTCATGACCCGTTTGGATGATCGCGGATTCTTTCAGATTAATCTCGGCGCCGTCGAAAATTTCCCCTACAGGTTTCGTATTGAAAACGATATGGGGCATAAATATATCAAAGAAGACGAATACCGCTTCCCTCCGGTTTTGGGGGATATTGACGTTTACCTTCTGGCCGAAGGAAACCATCTTGAAATGTATAAAAAACTCGGCGCCCACCCGATGGAAATAAACGGCGTCAAGGGTGTCGGCTTTGCCGTGTGGGCTCCGAATGCCAAACGTGTCAGCGTTGTCGGCGCTTTCAATAACTGGGACGGCCGCGCCCATGTTATGCGCAAGCATCCGACCTGCGGTGTGTGGGATATTTTTGTTCCCGGCATCGGCGAAGGCGAATTTTACAAATACGAGGTCAAAACCCCCGAAGATTATATTTTGGTCAAGTCCGATCCGGTTGGATTCTACGCGGAAAAAAGACCTAATACCGCTTCGGTCGTCTACGACATCAACCGCTATCAGTGGAGTGATGAAAACTGGATGAAATACCGCGAACAGGCCAACAGCTTTGACAGGCCGATGTCAATTTACGAAGTCCATCTCGGCTCATGGCGGCGCAAAGAAAACAACGAGTTTATGACCTATCGCGAACTGGCCGATACGCTGGTTCCTTATGTAACCAACATGGGCTTTACCCACGTCGAATTTTTGCCCCTCTGCGAGCACCCGCTTGATTGTTCCTGGGGATATCAGGTGGTAGGAATGTTTGCTCCCACCAGCCGTTTCGGCACGCCGGACGATCTGCGTTATCTGATTGACAAGTTCCACGAGGCCGGCATCGGCGTCATCATGGACTGGGTTCCCGCCCACTTCCCCAAAGACGGCCACGGCCTGAACGAGTTTGACGGTACCCATTTGTATGAACATGCCGATCCGCGCAAAGGAGAACACCGCGACTGGGGGACGAAAATTTATAACTACGGTCGCAACGAGGTGTGCAATTTCCTTTGCGCCAGCGCTTTGTATTGGCTTAAGGAATTTCATATTGACGGCCTGCGCGTTGATGCCGTTGCTTCCATGCTGTATTTGGATTATTCGCGCAAAAACGGCGAGTGGATTCCCAACCAGTACGGCGGCAACGAAAATCTGGAGGCCATTTCTTTTCTGCGCAAGATGAATGAGCTGGTCTATGGCCAATGCAAAGGCGCTTTTACCTGCGCCGAGGAGTCGACGGCCTGGCCGATGGTTTCCCGCCCGACCTCCATGGGCGGTTTGGGATTCGGCTACAAATGGAATATGGGCTGGATGAACGATACTTTAAGATATATCAGCAAAGATCCGGTATATCGCAAATATGAACATGGAAAACTGACTTTCGGATTGCTATATGCATTTAACGAAAACTTTATCTTGCCGATTTCGCATGACGAGGTTGTTCACGGCAAAGGCTCAATGCTTTCCAAAATGCCCGGCGACGAGTGGCAGAAGTTTGCCAACTTGCGCGCCTACTATGGCTTTATGTACACGCACCCCGGCAAAAAGCTGCTCTTCATGGGCTGCGAGTTCGGCCATGACTGGGAGTGGAATTCGGAAGAAGGGCTGCGCTGGTTCCTGCTGGAACATCCGATGTATAAGGGAATGCAGAATTGCGTCCGCGATTTGAACCTGATGTATAAGGGTAATGCGCCGCTGTATCAGATTGATTTTGACTACCGCGGGTTTGAGTGGATCGACCACAGCAACGCCAACGACAGCGTCATCTCTTATATGCGCAAGGGCGAAACGCCGGGAGATTATCTGATTGTAGTCTGCAACTTCACGCCGGTTGTGCGGCACGATTACCGTATTGGCGTCAATGAATTTTGCCGCTATCAAGAAATTTTTAATAGTGACGATGTAAACTACTGGGGAAGCGGCGTTAAGAACGAAGGCTTTATGCAGGCGGAAAACGTGCCTTGTAATGATAAGCCGAATTCAGTCCGATTGACCCTGCCGCCGCTGTCAACCATTGTTATCAAACCGGTGAGATAAAACCGACAACAAAGGAGCCGATAATGCAAAAAATCAAACCCGCAGATGGAAAAGCATGGCCCTTGGGGGCAAGCTGGGACGGAAAGGGTGTAAATTTTGCATTATTCTCGGCCAATGCCGAAAAAGTTGAAGTCTGCTTGTTTGATGATGCCGGCGTAGATGAAATTGCCCGCTACGCCATTACCGAAAATGACAACAGCATCTGGCATCTTTACCTGCCCGGATTAAAACCGGGACAGGTTTACGGCTATCGTGTTTACGGGCCGTATTTGCCGGAAGAGGGGCATCGCTTCAATCCTAACAAGCTTTTGATTGACCCCTATGCCAAAAAGCTCACCGGGCGTCTGATTTGGCATAAGGCATTGTTTGGCTATGATTGGGACAGTCCGCTCAAAGACCTCTCGTACAGTACGCTGGACAGCGCCCCCTATGTGCCGAAATCGGTTGTAACTTGTGATGATTTTGATTGGGAGGGTGTTGAGTCGCCGGGGTATGCCATTGAAGAAAGCATCATTTACGAAACCCACCTTAAAGGCTATACCAAACTGCACCCGCAAATGCCTGACTGCAAACGCGGTACCTTTGCCGGGTTCAATCATCAGAGCGTTTTGAGCTATCTGAAATGGTTGGGCGTAACCGCCGTAGAATTTTTGCCGGTCCATGCATTTTTCAGCAGCCGCCGCAGAAAGGGATATGTCAAAGACAATTACTGGGGGTACGAGAGTTTCAGCTTTTTTGCTCCCGAACCGAGATACCTGGCCGGCGGCAGCCTGAACGAAATAAAGGAGCTGGTCAAAAATATGCACCGGCACGGTCTTGAGGTTATCCTCGACGTGGTTTATAACCATACCGGAGAAGGAAACGAACTGGGGCCGACTATCTGCTACCGCGGCATTGACAATGCCTCATACTATACATTGAGCAGCGAAAACCGGCGTTATTACTACGACAGCACCGGCTGCGGCGCCTCGTTTAATATCCAAAATCCGAATGTTCTGGAGCTGGTTATGGATTCCCTGCGCTATTGGGTGCAGGAAATGCATGTGGACGGTTTTCGTTTTGACCTGGCAACCACGCTCTGCCGCCAGCGGACGGCAGTCAGTCAGAAATGCGGATTTTTGTATGCCGTGGCTCAGGATCCGGTTTTGAAAAAAGCCAAGTTAATTGCCGAGCCTTGGGATATCGGCATCGGCGGCTATCAGGTCGGCGCTTTCCCGCCCGGCTGGGCCGAATGGAATGACAAATACCGCGATACGGTGCGCCGTTTTTGGAAAGGCGACAATTTTCAGGCCGGAGATTTGGCCAGCCGCTTGAGCGGTTCCAGCGATGTGTTCAATTATAACAATCGCGATATCTGGAGCAGCGTCAATTTCATTACCGCCCACGACGGATTTTGCCTCCGTGATTTGGTCAGCTATAACCAGAAACACAATTTGGCCAATGGCGAAGATAACCGCGACGGTTCCAACAGCAACTGGAGCTGGAATTCCGGTTGGGAAGGCGAAACCGGAGAACCCGCCGTCAGGGAGAACCGCCTGCGCCGGGCTCGGGCGATGCTGTCAACGTTGCTGTTGTCTTTCGGTACGCCGATGATTTTTGCCGGCGACGAATTTGCCAATACCCAAATGGGCAATAATAATCCCTATAATCAGGACAACGTCATTACCTGGATTAACTGGGAAGGGATAAGCGATATCGGCAAGCAGATGGCGCGCTTTTCCCGCCGCCTGATAAATCTGCGCCGCCGCCTGAGTTATTTTAAGCGCCGCAAGTTTTTTACCGGCCAGCCCGAAGGGCGCAAAAAAATAAAAGATTTGACCTGGTTTACCGAAAACGGCACCGAGTTTGCTTTGGCCGATTGGCAAAACGGAGACCGCCGCAGCCTGTCTTATTCTGTTTACAACGGCCGCAGCTATTTGTATTGTATATTGAACGCCAATAACAATATGCTCAAATGGCGGCTGCCGCCTCTCGATGAGAGACTGAAATGGAACTTGCTTCTTGACAGCTCTCTGGAATTTAATCCGCCCAAGGAACTGAAATCCCAACAGCTTATCAAAGTCCCTTCTTGGAGCGTGTTGCTGTTTGAGATTAAAAAATAAGGAGAATACTGCCTATGACTTCAAGCCTGCAAAAACTAGCCGACACAATCGGCATTCTGACTTCTTATACCGACGCCTGCAATCAGGAACACGAAATTGAAGACAATGTCATCAGGCTGTTGGCGGAAAAATTGGGTTACAAAGCCGGAAACGAAGAAGAAATCGCCCGTTCCATAGAATTGTATCATAAAAAGAGATGGCAAAAAACGCTGGAAAGCATTTCGGTTGTTGAACAGAAAGACATTTGGTTTGATGTCGTCCTGCCCGAAAACCACGATACTTCGGATCTGAAACTGCGTTTGCGCTACCGCGGCAATGAAAGAAGCTTTGAACCCGGGTTTGGCGTATTTGATGAAGGCGGCCGCTATACCATTGGGCATACGGTTTATAAAAAGGTCGTCGTCAAAATCAACGGCCGCCTGGAAGTCGGTTATTATGAAATTGAACTGGAAACCGGCGGCAAAAAATACAAATCGGTTTTGGCGGTGGCTCCAGAAAAATGCTATGCCAACGAAACGCTCGAGAAAGAGCGTCTGTGGGGTTTTGCCGTACAGCTGTATTCTCTGAACAGCAGCCGCAACTGGGGAATAGGGGACTTTACCGACCTGTATAACTTGGTCGATATCTGCAAACGTTCCGGCGCCGACGTTATCGGCCTGAACCCGCTGAATGTCCTTTCCCATGATTTCCCAGAAGATGCCAGCCCTTATGGTTCTGTCAGCCGGTTGTTTCTGAATCCGATTTATATTGATGTTGAAAAAGTGCCCGGCTTTACGCCCGAAGATATGGCTTCCTGCCGGGACAAGGTTGCCGGCTTGCGCGATAGTGAGCTGATTCAATATACGCCGGTTTATGAGCTGAAAATAACCATGCTCGAAAAATTGTACCGCCGTATGCTTCAGGATAAAAAATCGCCGTATTATGCCGATTATGAAGCCTATTGCCGCCGCAAGGGCGCGGAGCTTGATAAGCTGGCCTTGTTTCAGGCCTTGTCCGAAGAACGGGCGCACACGGTTTGGGGCGGGTGGAAAGCCTGGGAAGAAGAATACCGCAATTCCAATTCGCGGGCCGTGGCTGAATATGCCAAAAAGCACCATGAACGGATTGGATTTTTCAAATACCTGCAGTTTGAAGCCGAACGCCAGTTTGACGCCGTCAAAAAACATATTGACGAGCAGGGGCTGAAAATCGGGCTGTATCGCGATCTGGCGGTCGGAGTCTGTCAGAACAGCGCGGAACTTTGGGGCGATTATGAGACGTTTATTAAAGATGCCGGCGCCGGCGCACCGCCGGATGAACTGTTCTGCAACGGTCAGAACTGGGGGCTGGGCGCATTCCACCCCGAAGTGCTTAAGGAGCGCGCTTATGAACCTTATATCAAGGTCTTGCGCGCCAATATGCACAATGCCGGCGCTCTGCGAATTGACCATGCCATGGGGCTGATGCGCCTGTTTGTCATTCTGAATCAGGAAGAATGCGGCAGCTATGTGCTTTATAATTTTGCCGATATGCTGAATATTTTGGCCATTGAAAGCTGGCTCAACCGTTGTACGATTGTCGGTGAGAGTATCGGCATTGTTCCCGAGGGCTTTATTGAAAAAATGGCGGAAAAGAATATTGGCTCATTAAGCGTGCTTTGGGTTGAACGCCCGCTCGGCAGCAGCGACTTTAAGTCTCCTTCCGAGTACCCGGCCAAAGCTTTTGCTTCGGTCGGAACTCATGATATGCCGCCGCTTAAGATGTGGTGGTTTGGTTATGAAATTGCCGAAAAACACAAGCTCGGCATCTATACCGAAGAACAAATGAATTGGTGCTATCATGAACGCGAGCTGGAACGGCGCAAACTGTTGTTTGCCTTGGACAGCAACGCTGTCTGGCCGGAAGACAAACCGCGCCGGGGCGATTATCTGTATGGCGAAGCCTATCCCGAAGGGATTGAAGAAGCCGTGCACCGTTTTGTGGCGCGGGCGCCTTCGGAAGTCTTTCTAAGCCAGCTTGAGGACATTCTCCATGTTGAAAAAATGCAGAATGTTCCCGGCATTGATCGTGACCAGCACCCCAACTGGCGGCGCAAACTTCCGGTCAGACTGGAAAATCTGGAAAGCGATATTGCCTATGTCCGCAATATCGCCGCCATAAAAAAGGAACGTTGATAAAACGAAAAATGAAAATCCCGGATTTTCCGGGGTTTTTTGTTACCTATTGCCGGTCGACGAGCTCGATTTTGATGTCTTTGTTATAATATTTGAGCAACCTGGCAGTAAGGCCGTAAGCAGTATAATATCCCAACTCAAGCCGGTCTGCGGTTTCGGGATAAGCGCCGACGGCGGTGGAGCTAGAA
>UQFU01000041.1 GCA_900540425.1 uncultured Alphaproteobacteria bacterium | reverse complement strand
GACTGGAATGAGCACAAAGCCAAAATTTCAGAACAGTTTTCGGCGGCGACCGGCAAGAAAGTCGTTTTTTCCGGCCCGGTTGAGCTAAAGTTTTTTCCTTCTCCGTATCTGACGGTGCAGGATATTAAAATTTACAGCGAAAAATCTGAAATTCTCCAGCCTTTGGCCGAGATTAAGCGGCTGGTTGTCCGCTTGGAGCTGGTTCCCTTTCTTAAAGGCGAGTTTAATGTTCAGCAGATGACGCTGGAGCAGCCGACGGTGCGGATGAAAATTCTGGATGACGGCAGTTTTAACTGGGCGGGGGATTTGACGCCGGCGCAAAAGCAAAGAATGGAGGAAAATCCGGTCAAGCTCGACAATCTGTCGATTGAAAAGGCAACGTTGACTTTTTATGATGCCAAGCGCGGCATTGACTGGAAGTTTGACAATCTGTCCGCAGAGATTATGGCTGACAGTCTGCTCGGTCCGTACCATATTGAGGGAAGTTATGTCAAAGACAACAATCCGGCCGGTTTTGCATTTTCAATCGGGCGGATTACCGATAACATGAATACGTCCATCAGCGCGGCGCTGAACAATCCGGCATCGCAGACGACATTTCGTTTTGACGGTTCGGTACTGCCGAAAAATGACGTTATTACCGGCAGTATCAATTTTGAATCGAAACGGCTGATGCATTTTGTTACCGATAATTTTAAAAATTTTGAGTTTGACAAACAGTATGACATGCCGTTGGCGGTTGCGACCCAGGTGAATACCAACAAGCAAAAAATAGAATTTTCTAACCTGGTTGTCAAATACGGTACGACCGCCGCAGCCGGTAATGTGATTATTCCCCGCACCCAGGAAGTTCAGGATTGGAATAAAAAAGATCAGGAGACACCGCGCCAAAAAGTCGAACTGGCTTTTAATCTGACGGATTTTGATTTGGTTCCGGTTGTCGCTTATTTGAAAAAACTGCTTCAGGCTTATGACGGCGGAAAAATTTTGAAAATCGCGCCGCAGGCGGACATTATTGCCGATATTCGCGCGGTTAAGGCTCAATACGGCAAACAGGATATTAAAAATCTGGAACTGAGCTTTGATATTCTTCCCGGCCGTCTGAACATCAATAAACTGCAGGCCCAACTGGCCGGAAATACCGATTTCCGCTTGAAAGCCAGTTTGTCGCCCGATGAGGAAGGGAAGTTTTTGTACAGCAGCGACATCAGTTTGCGTTCTGACGAACTGATTGATTTGCTGCGTTCTTTTAAATTTAATCCGCCGCTGCCAGTGCCATCCATTTATCGGAAATTTACCGGTTCCGCCAAAGTCGAAGGGTCTCTTAAGGAAATTAAAATTACGCCGCTCGATTTTACGCTGGACAAGACGAAAGTGGCCGGAGACATTGCGGTGATGCGCGATGGGGGCAAGTTAAAACTGTTTGTTATTGCAGAAGCAGACAGTATTAATTTTGACAATTATGTTCCGCCGCTGCCGGATGAAGCGGCGGAGGGGAGTTTGGAAGACAAGTTGCGCTACCGTTTTGAGCAACTGGGTTTTTTGCAGCAGGCTGATATACAGTTTTTGCTGAGCCTGGGGTTGGGGATTTATGACAATCTGCCGTTTGAAAAAACGGAAGCGGAAGGAAAACTGCAAAACGGCGTCATGGAAATTAAGCAGCTTGAGGTTCCAAGCGTTTCCGGCGGTTCTTTGTCCGCCTCGGGAAAGGTTAAGGGGTTTGGGAAAAATTTTGAATTCGAGAATCTGAAATATAAGTTTGAAAGCCCGGATATTTTTTCGCTGTTAAGTAAATTTGCAGTCGAGCTGCCGGATTGGGAATTGAAAGATTTAAAGAAATTTACTGCCGAAGGTATTGCAACCGGCAGTTTGGCCCGCTTTGCGGTTAAAAATGTTTCGCAGCTGGAAAATATTGACATGAGTTTCGGCGGCGTAGTTGCCAAGACGAATGCAGGACGCGAATATAACGGCAAGTTTTATTTGAAAAGTCCGGATTTTCTCGACATGCTGCGCCGTTTCAAAATTAATTATGCGCCGAACGTTTATTCTTTGGGTGTTTTTACCCTGAATACGAGTTTTAAGGGGACGTTTGAAAATTTTGACGCCGAAGCGCTGGCGGCTTCGATCGGACAGAACCGATTTAACGGCAGTTTGCACTATGCGCTAGACGGAGAAGTAAAAAAGGTCAGCGGGCTGCTTAAGATTAATAAGTTTGAACCGGAGCGCTTTTTCTATAACGGCGAATCCAGCCGGATTAACAAGGAAGTGGTTTCGTTCAAGAAAGCCGACGGCGAAAAATCCGAGTTTCTGGCCAAGCCTTTGTGGCAAACGGTGAAGGTTAATTATGATTTTTATAAAAATCTGGCTTTGAATTTGGAAATTGCGATTGAAAAGCTGGTTTATGAAAATATTATCATGCAGAACAGCGCCTTCAAGCTTGTGTTGGCAGACAATGTTGCCAAGCTTTCCGGTTTCGGAGCGGATTATAATAAGGGCAAAATCAATGCGGACATGGAGTTGGCTTTCAAAACCAATCCGTTGCTGAAAGGAAAAATAACGCTTAGCGGTGTGAGTATGGACGACGGCTTTTGGGCCGGGGAGAAATATGGCTTTAACTATGGAGAGCTGAGCAGCAGCAACAGCTTTTCGGCTGATGCGGCATCGGTGGAGGAAATGGTCAAGACTTTGGAAGCCGTCAGCGAATTTGAAATAAAAACTGCTGAATTCAAAGGCATCAACCTGGCGGCGATAGAGGCGGATTTGTCCAAGCGTACCGATGGGGAAGGGCTTTCCAAGCTGGTGCGGGATAATTTGGAAAGCGGAAAAACCGATTTTGCAAGCATCAGCGGGCGTTTGACTGTCGGGAGAGGTGATTATTCTTTCAGTAACGTTAAGTTTGTTACGGACAAGGAATATAATTTGCAGATGACGGCTGCCGGAAATTTGTTGGCTTGGGATGTGAATGCCGGGTTCAGTCTCGGTTTTAAGGGGATATCGCTGCCGCCGGTCGCTTTTTCGTTTAAGGGGCCGCTTTCGGCGCCGCAGCCGGAAGTCAATGTGAGTGAGATTGTTGGGTTGTATCAGCGCAAGCACGATGAAATAGCCGCGAAAAAGCAGGCGGAAGAACAGGCTTATCGTGAGAAACTGCAAAAAGACATGAACGAACAGATGAGCATAGCCAAGGCTATGGAAGCCCGTTTGAATACGGAAGTCAAAGAGAAGTTTAAGGCGGTTCAGTCGCAGGTTAAGAATAAGCAGACGGCGGAAGAACTCAAAGTTCTGGGCGGAGAGCTGGAAAACATCGGCAAAGGGTTGTCCGAAGTGCTGACACTCGGTTTGAGCCCGAAATTTGAACAAAAGCAGATTGACGATGCCGGTCGGCGCAACGGTCTTTTGCAGAAAAGAATTGACAAGGCGGAAGCGGGAATCGTCAAATACAACGTTGATGACATCAAGTACCGGACCAATCTGTTATATAATCAGATTGCCGATATTCATGCGGCTTCCAAAAACAAGCTGAATGCTTTTAAATCTGACAGCGATGTGCTGAAGGGCCGGTTGGCGGTGATTGAGACGGACTATTCTTTGGAGAATGACAGCAAAGCAGCGGCATTGAATGCGGTGGTCGAGAGTTTGTTCATGGAACTTGACGACATTAATACGGCGTTGTCCCGCGATTATGTGCAGATGCAAAATACGCTGGATCCGTTGCAGCTGGGAAAATATGAGGCTAAAATTACGGAATCTTTGGAAAAAGCCAAACAGAACCGGCGGCAGCTGGAAGAAAATATTGCCGCTTATTATGCTTATGCCGAGCCACAGGTTGCCGCCGAAGAACAGGCTTATCAGGAAAAGCTGCGGCAAGAGGAAATTGAACGAAAGCTGAAGGAAAATACCGGGAAAATATCGGTTGCCGGCGCCGGAAAAAGCATGACGGTTACCCGGGATATTGAGGACATTGAAAAATCGGAAACATTGACAGAACAGGAAAAAATTCCGGTCTTGGATTTTAGCTCCAAAGGCAATGAAAATGTTATTATAAAACAGGGGGATAAAACGACGGTGAAAAAGCCGGAAAATAAAGAGGGCGTTCTGCGCCGGACGGACGGGAAAATTTCTCGGGCGAGTGGTGTAATAGTTCGGAAATAACACTTGTCGAAACGTTTTTTTGTGGTATCATTTTGCCCATAAAGTTAACGTTATTATTCGGAGTTTATGATGCACAGAAGACCTGAAGTATGTATTCTTCCCGTGGCCGGATTGTCGACACGGAATCTGCCCTCAACCAAAGCATTGCACAAAGGGTTTTTGACCCTCAACAGCAAACCCATTATTCAATATGCCGTTGATTGTTGTGCGGAAATCGGCATTAAGGAAATTGTTTTTATTTACAGCGACCAATCCTGCAAGCATTTGTTTGAGAAGCATTTTGCCCCTTATCCGTGGCTTGAGAATCATTTGAAAGAAAAAAACAAGCTCGATTTGCTGAAGGCGGTTCAGGAGATTATTCCCGAAGGAATGAAATTTTCCTTTGCTGAACAAACGGAGCCGAAAGGCAACGGACATGCGGTTCTGATGGCTAAAGAAATTGTTGGGAAGCGTGATTTTGTGGTGATGTGGCCCGATGATGTTTATGTGAATTTTCATGGCGAAGGCATCTTGAAACAGCTTTTGAATGTTTATGAAGAACTGGGGGGAATGGTTGAAAATATTATGGAATTTCCCCGGGAGCAAATGGTGCGTTACGGTGCTTTAATCGGAGCGGTACGAGATGGGCGGATTGTTCATGCCAAAGGCAAAATCGAAAAGCCGGCGCTTGAGGATGTCCCGTCCAATTATGCCAGCATGGGGCCGTATATTCTGCCGAATGAGATTATGGATATTCTGCCGGAGGTTCGCAAAGGCAACAACGGCGAAATCAATCTGGCCGATGCAATGGGATTGGCGGCAGTTCGCGGGATGAAGCTGACCGGCGTTTTGTGCGATGCATTGCGATTTGACTGCGGGACCAATGAGGAATTGGCAAAATCCAATCTGAAACTGAGCCTGATGATGAATCCTGATTTGCGGGCTTATTGCAAAGAGGTTTTGAATAATATCTTAGTATAATTCAGAATTTTCTATTGTTGGCGGCCGGGGTTTGGGAGAACTCCGGCTTTTGTTATTTTACTGTTACTCCGGCCTCTTTTTTTGGCAGAAAAATGAGGGATGACAAAGGAAAGGACGTTTTCTTGCGAAAATGGCGGATATCTGTGGAGAAGAGTAGAGGTCGATGGGGATTTTTCGTTGACTTAACAGGGTTTCTCTGCTAAGCGTGACATATTCAAAGATTCAAAGAATTATTAATAAATTAAAAAGATATGGATATGGACTGTAAGATAGATTTAGTTCAGCTCATGAGCGAAGAAGGTTTGCCGTTGTATGTTTATGCGGACGGCACGGTGACGCATAAGATGGTTCCTGGCAAGATAAAGATTGGCAAAATCTGGGGATGCTTGGAAGGCGTTGAACCCAAAGAGTTGTTTCCTTGTAAGGAACAGTTCTTTTCTAAGCCGTTTACGGAAGAAGACGCGCAAGCACAGGCAGAACAAGAACGACATCAGGTTGCGGAAGAAGTCATAGCAACTGAAGCTGCTGATTTAGAAGAAGACGTTTCGGACGTAAAAGTCGGCTGGTATGCGTTTGCGGGCGGGAAGTTTTCGCCGGCCCCGGATGCTTATGCGAATTGCCAAGGTGTGGTTGGTTGGGTTAATCCGGACAAGAGCGCTCCCATAGGACAGAGAGGATTGATTATAACTCCGGACGAAGTGAAAAAAGCTTGGTCAAGTGTAAATTGCGAAACCAACATCAAAGATGAGTACGATGGCAAGGGCAATACCAAGAAGCTGATTGTTTATGGCAAGGCGCATGGCATATCCTTTCCGGCAGCGGAATGGTGCGTACGGTACAGTAAAAACGGCGTCAGACCGGGAGAAGGCTTTATGCCGTCCAAAGAACAGTTGAAACGGATTGTTGCTAACTGGGAGCTTGTTAATCCGGCTTTGCAAAAGATTGACGGAATTATACTTGACGGCTGGATTTGGTCTTCGTCCGAGGACGACTACGCCTACGCGTGGGTCGTGAACGCCGGTGACGGCAGTGTGAGCTTCTACAATAAGGGCAGCAACCTTTATGTCAGGTGTGTTCTGGCTTTTTGATATTATAAAAAACTCCGAAGTGACGAACTTCGGAGTTTTTTTAGGCTTTTTGCTGCCAGCGCTTATTGGAATCTTGTTGCCAATAATAAACTTCGTGTCCGGCTTCCTTAAAGCTTTTCCAAAGACGACGGGCTTGTAAAACCGCATTTTCAGAATTGCCGTCAAAAATGTTTAAAATCCGGTTTATCCCTTCCAGTTTGTCAAGGTTGCTTTCGGCGCCGTCAACCCAGAAAACGATTGTGGCCCGGTTAGGGTTGTCGTCTCCCGAGGTCAGCCAAATCGGCTGGATGTCGCCGTTGCCGTCTTTTTTTGAACCGTGGGGCAGAAAAGAGCTTTCTTCATAAGTCCAAAGCAGGGAATTGATAAATTCCACACGCTCATTAGTGCCGATTTTAACTAAAATCTTTTGGCCCGAAGCATAGGCCTTTTCCAGAAGCTTGGGCAGGACATCGTCCAGGGTTTGAATTTGCAGGTGGTAAAAATCTACTCTCATTGTTTCTCCGCAAATTTTACGGCGACAAAATGCATGTTGTTATTGCCGTCCAGCACCGAAAGCAGAACCGGCCGCCGGTTTTCTAAAATGGCATCGGCAATGCAGTTACGGGCGTCTTCAAGGTTAAAGACGTCTTTTTTATCAATTTTAATAATGATATTGCCGGGTTTCAGCCCTTTTTTTTCGGCGTCGCTGTCCGGCAGGACGGCCGTAACGGCAATCCCTTTGTTTTGCTGCGGCAGGTGATATTTATCAAGGACATTTTCGTCAATATTGCTTAGTTTTAATCCGAGGGGCGCAAAATCGTCCGTTTCGGGCTGTTGGGCAAGCGGTTGCGGAACCGGGGCCGGCGTTGGCGCCGGTTCGGGCATCGGAGCAATTTTTATGGTTTTGTGCAGCCGCTGTCCGTTGCGCCAAACGGTGGTTTTAATCATCCGGCCGATGGGGGTTTCGGCAATCAGGCGCGAAAAGCTTTGGGTATTGCCAACCTTTTGTCCGTCAATGTCGAGAATAATGTCTCCGGCTTCAATACCGGCTTGTTTGGCCGTTGAATCTTCGTTGACGCCGGAAATGACAATGCCGTGTTTTTCCGGCAGATTCAGGCTGGCGGCGATATCAGCGGCATTGGGCTGGATTTTGACGCCGATCCAGCCACGGGTGACTTTGCCGTTCTCTTTGAGCTGTTTGATTACAAAGTGCGCCAGATTGGCCGGAATTGCAAAACCGATGCCCATGCTGCCGCCGGTGGTGGAAAAAATTGCCGTATTGATGCCGATGACTTCGCCGTGAAGGTTAAACATCGGACCGCCGGAACTTCCCTGATTAATTGAGGCGTCGGTTTGAATAAAGTTGTCGTATGGCCCGGCGGCGATGTCCCTGGATTTGGCAGAAACAATACCGGCGGTTACGCTGCCGCCGAGGCCGAAAGGATTGCCGATGGCCAGAATCCAATCTCCGACGCGGATTCTATCCGAATCTCCGAATTTGACCGGAGTAAGGGGTTTGTTGGTGTCTACTTTGATAAGCGCAAGGTCGGTTTTGCGGTCGGTTCCGATTACTACGGCGGCCAAAGGGGTGTTGTCGTGCAGAATAACGGTGATTTCGGAGGCGTTTTCGATAACATGGTTATTGGTGAGGATATAACCTTCGGTGTCAAGAACGAATCCGGAACCGAGTGCAATGTGTCCGGCGGCACCGGAACCGAAAATGCCGTTGGTCAGCGGGGCGGTACCGTCAAGCATGGCGTTTCCGTTTTCCGGCAGATCGGTTCGCGGTGTCGTGGAAATGTTGACTACCGAAGGCGACAACCGTTCCACCAAGTCGGCAAACGAAGGCAACGCTACAGTTTGAGCCCGGGAAATTCCGGGCGTCAGCAACAGGCACAACGAAAGCAGAAAACGGATTTTCATGTTTTTTACTCGTGAGTATTGGCCGGCGCCTTCTGGAAATAGCGGAAAAATTCCGAATCCGGAGACAGAACCAAAGAAGTTTTCCCTTCATTCAGAGCCTTTTTGTAAGCAGCCAGAGAACGGTAGAAGGCAAAGAACTGTGGGTCGCGGTTGGCCGCTTTGTTCCATATGCGGGTTGCTTCACGGTCGCCTTCACCGCGCAGAATTTCTGCCTGTTTGGCCGCTTCGGCGATGATAATCGTGCGTTCTTTTTCGGCTTTGGCACGAATCTGCTGGGCATTTTGCTGGCCTTGGGCACGGAATTCTTTGGCATCGCGTTCGCGTTCGGTTTTCATACGGGCGTTAATTGCCTGCAAGACCTCAATCGGCAGGTCGGCACGTCTGATGCGGACGTCAGCCACGCTGACACCAATCTGCTGGGCATCGGTTTTGACGGCGGCGGAAATATCCGACATGATTTGCGTCCGCTTTTGCGAAAGCAATTCCTGCAGGGTGGTGCGGCCGAGAATTTTGCGGACGGAAGAGTTGACGATTTCTTTCAGTTTGCTGCGGGCCTGTTCTTCAGTACGAACCGTCTGGTAGAATTTCAGCGGGTCGATAATCCGAAAACGGGTGAAGCTGTCAACATCCAGACGTTTTTTATCATTAAGGACAATTTCCTGCGCCGGCGGGTCGAGATTCAACAGGCGGTTGTCATAAAAAACAACGTTTTGGATAAACGGCACTTTGAATTTCAGCCCCGGCTCCTTGACCAGGCGGACCGGTTCGCCGAATTGCAGGACGATTGCCTGTTCGGTTTGCGGCAGAATATACAGCGAATTGAACAATACAAAAACGAGGGCAACAGCGGCAGCTATCAGCGTAAATTTGGTTTTTTCCTGCATGGTTACTCTCCTATTTCAGTTTATCTAAAGGCAGGTAGGGGACAACGCCGTTGCCGGCTTTGCCCTGGTCGAGGATAATTTTTTGGGATTTTTCCAAAACGTCTTCCATGGTTTCCAGATACATGCGGCGGGCGGTTACGTTTTTGCCTTCCTTATAAGCGTTGTAAACCGAGTTAAAGCGCTCGGCTTCGCCCTGTGCCTTGTTAACGACGGCCTCTTTGTATGCCTGGGCATTTTGCAACAGCTGGGAGGCTTCGCCGCGGGCTTTGGGAAGAATTTCGTTGCGATAGGCTTCGGCTTCGTTTTTGAAGCGTTCCATGTCAGCCTTGGCGCGCTGAACTTCATTGAAAGCGTCTACGACCTGTTTGGGCGGATCGGCTTTTTGCAGTTTGACGCGGACGATTTCAATGCCGGATCCGAATTCGTCCATGACTTTTTGCAGTTCGGCTTTGGTTTCGTCTTCGACTTTGCCGCGGTCGCCGGTAATGATGGCCTGCATTTCCGATTGCCCGACGATTTCACGCAAGACGGACTGGGCGGCAACGCGGACGGTATTGTCAGGATCCTGCATGCTGAAGAGGTAGTCTTTGGCGTTTTTGATTCTCCAGACAACGGTCAGGTTGACATCGACAATGTTTTCGTCGCCGGTGAGCATGTGGCTTTCGGTAAAGCTCTTGAGCGGATCGGCATTGCCGGTTTGACCGTTGCGGATAGCAACGCGGTTAGCGGTTGTATAAGCTTCGGCAACACCGAGGTTGATGCTGCGTTCCTGCGTAATGTTGACTTTGACGACTTCTTCTATCGGGTAGGGCAGGTGGTAGTGCAGTCCGGCGTCGGTGGTGTCTGCGTATTTTCCGAAGCGGAGGACAACGCCTTGTTCATTGGGCTGAACCTGATAAAAGCCCGTTGCCAGCCAGAGCAGGGCAACGGCGGCGATTATCCAGCTGATTTTGAAGTCAAAACCACCGGGCTTTTTGATATTGGCGAAGTCTATCACTTTTCCCGGAGAAGCAGTGTTTTCCGGTTCATTCCAAGGGCTGTCGTTCCCCCAGGGGCCGTTGTTTTTGGACATTGTTTCCTCTCTTTATTTAACATCAGGCGTTTAATCTATTGCTTTATATTCGTATATAATATAAATATCCACTAAAGACAATTGGTGATAACACAATATCAACAGGAGCCCTGGTTATGGAAGAGAAGATTGCCGAAGCGGTCGGGCGTTATTTTGACCGCAGCCGGATTGAAGAAATTAAGATATTCGGGCGGCGGGCGATTATTACGCTTATGACCGACAAAGACGAACCGGAAAAGCAGCGGGCATTGAAAGCGGAATTGGAACAGCTGCCGGAACTGGACAAAGTTTCGGTGATTTTTACGGCCGTCAAAAAGACGGCCGGACTGCGCCCGGAAACGGAAAAATGGCAGATACGCGGCGTTAGAAAAATTATCGGTGTCGCTTCGGGAAAAGGCGGGGTCGGCAAATCGACGACGGCGGTCAATCTGGCGTTGGCTTTGGCTAATTGCGGTCTGAAAACGGCAATTTTCGATGCTGACATATACGGCCCTTCGGTGCCGACGATGTTGGGGTATGAAGGTGTAGCGCCGGCCAGTGCCGACGGTAAGACTTTTGAGCCGTTTAATTATATGGGAACACAGTCAATGTCCATCGGAACGCTGATTGACAAGTCAACGCCGCTGATTTGGCGCGGTGCCAAGGCGTGCGGCGCGATTGAGCAGTTGCTGCGCGATACGGCATGGAAAGATGTGGACGTTATGGTTATTGATATGCCGCCCGGCACCGGCGATATTCAGATTACCCTGTCGCAAAGGCTGCATTTTGACGGTGCGGTAATTGTGTCGACTCCGCAGGACATTGCCTTGATTGATGCGGTCAAAGGGGTAAATATGTTCAAAAAAGTCGATGTTCCGATTTTGGGAATTATTGAAAATATGAGTTACTATTTGTGTGAAAAGTGCGGGCACCGGGCGGATATTTTCGGGCATGAGGGGGCAAGAAAAACCGCCGAAAAGCTCGGGGAAAAGTTTTTGGGCGAGATTCCGCTGCACCTTTCCATCCGGGAGAATGCCGACAACGGTACGCCGATTGTTTTTGCCGATCCCGACAGTCCGCATACCAAGGCGTATGAGGAGATTGCAGCCAAAATTGCCGGAGAGCTTGGCTTTAATCAGGGCAAGTAGACAGTCAGGTTAAAGACGTTTTCCAAAAAGAACAGGGATATAAAGCACAACAAAGTGGCAATGACCGGGGTGGTAATCCAGCCAAGGGCAATATGTCCGAGCAATCCCCAATGAATGTCCCGTCCGCCTTTGGCAATGCCGATGCCGATGACCGCGCCGATAATTGCCTGGGAACTGGAAACGGGAACCAGAGGCAGGGACGGAAAGCCGTTGGTTTCGAGCAGGTTTTTCAGCCCCTGGGAGGCAAAAAGAAACAAGACCAGAGCTTGGGAAAAAACGGCAATCCAAGCAACGATCGGGCTCATTGACATCAGATTGTTGCCGACGGTATTCATGACCCTATGCGAATAGGTGAAAACGCCGCTGCTGATGGCAATGCCGCCGATCAGAAACAGGACCTGCGTGCTGTTCAGCGAAAATCCGCCCGGAAGCCTTAGCGCCTGAAACGGGCTGGAATCGACAAAGACTCCCATGACGTTGGCAATGTTGTTGGCGCCCAGAGCATAAGCGCCGAAAGCGCCTACCAAAATCAAGCCGATCCGGGTGTAGGTATCGCGGCGAAGAATATGAATTTTGGATTTTTTCAGCCGGCTGCGAATCAGGTAATATAGCAGTATGGCAATTATGCCGCTGAGTACCGGGCAGATGATCCAGGTGCCAACGATTTGACTTAGGATAGTGATTTCGGTCGGTTTGCCGCTGTAAATGTTCCAACCGACAATGGCGCCGACGATTGCCTGAGAAGTGGAAACAGGCAAGCCGAGCTTGACCATCCAATAGATGGTAACGGCGGCGGCCAGAGCGACCATGAAAGCGCCGGCGAGCGCATCGATCGAGCCAAGTTCGCCTAAAGTTTTGCTGGCACCGGCGCCGGTAAAGACTGCACCGAGAATGATGAATATTGAAGAAATAAGGGCGGCGGTGCGAAAGCGGACCATTTTGGTTCCGACAGCGGTGCCGAAGATGTTGGCGGCATCGTTAGCCCCAAGGGACCAGCCCAGAAACAGACCGCTGCTTAAAAATATGAAATACCCCAAATCCATCAGATATCCCTCTTGATGGTAAAGATCAGCAGTTCATCAACACAGTCTTCGGCGATGTCGGCGATTTCGGCGATTTCGCTGATCAGGATGTTAAGCTGGAGTTTGTTGGCCAGGGGCAATTCCGAATCGAAGACGGCCTGTTTGAGGTGGCCGGAGCTGACGTCAGATTCATGCTCGATAAAGTAGACTTTTTGTGAAAAGTCGCGGACGGAACTGAAATCGCGGAAAAAAGCCCTCGAGGCGATGGAAAGGTTTTCGGCGCAGTCGGCGCTGAGGTCGCAGATTTCGGTGAAACGCATGTGGTATTCTTCGGGAATGTCGGGTTGCTCAATATAAAATTCGTAAACAACCTCATCAAACTTGTTGATGACCTTATCAAGGTTTTCCACCAGATTTAAGACATCGGCGCGGAGGTCGGGAATCAGGTTCTGGGTATAGAGTTTGGCTTCGATATCACGGCGGAGATTATCGGCGTCATGCTCGATTTGTTTGATTTGCTTGTTGATTTTTTTATATTCTTCGCTGCGCTTTTCTTTGAGATAAATGCGGATGGCCTTTTTGAAGTTCATGGCGGCATCAAGCAATTTGTCATGAAAAAGGTCAATTTTGTTTTCTAACGGTTTGGTTTTGGAAAACAGCGAAAATTTGGCGTGAAACATGTTAATCCGTCCTCATACGAAACTTTGGTTTTATTTTTCACTATAGAGCCAAATAGTGAAAAAAAGATTTAGATGTTTGGAGAATTTTAATAAATATACTTTAAATTACGCTTGTAAATATATAATAGTTTAGCTAAATTATATTTGTGTTTATTTGTAAATTAGAAGGATATATGAAATGAATAAAGTTAATGCAATTTACGTTTCGGTCCTCGCTTTAATCGTCGCTGTTGCCGCTTTGGTTATGTGCATTTTGTGCTGCCATAACAAAAGCGCCGAACCGGCAATGGTCAGCGAAGAAGGGGTTATGGCCGTGCTGAGCAATAATCCGCAGATGATTATTGATGCTCTGCAAAGAGGCGAAGCCAAACGTCAGGAAGAAGCCCGCGCTGCTGCCAAAAAGCTGGTTGCGGACAATATTGAAGAAATTAACAATTATGCCGCCAGCCCGGTTATCGGCAACGAGAAAGGCGAAATTACCGTTGTCGAATTTTTTGATTTTGCCTGCGGTTATTGCCACAAACTGGCTCCGACGTTGATGAGCATTATGGATAAAAACAGCGATGTTCGTGTTGTTTTGAAGCCGTTGTTCTTCTTGTCTCCGCAGTCCCAGTATGCCGCTAAGGCCTTGTATGCGGCAGCAGAACAAGGATATGCCAAGGAGTTTTATAAGAATATTATGGAAAATCCGGGACAGCTTTCGGAAGCCAAAATTGACGAACTCGCCGTCAAGGCAGGCGTTGATCTGGAAAAGATGAAAGCCGATATGAATTCTGACAAAGTTGCCAAGGCTATGACCGATACGTCTTCTTTGGCGGAGAAAATCCGCGTTACCGGTGTTCCGACATTGGTTGTTGAGGGCAATATGATTCAGACCCTCAGCGAAAGCGATATTCAGCGCGCTATTGACGAAGCCAAAGCCGCTAAATAGGTTGATTGCCAGAAAGAGAACAGGCTGCTTAATTTGTGCAGCCTGTTTTTTGTTTGACTTAACAGGGTTTCTTTGCTAAGCGTGACATATTCAAAGAATTATTAATAAATTAAAAACATATAGATATG
>UQFU01000040.1 GCA_900540425.1 uncultured Alphaproteobacteria bacterium | reverse complement strand
TAAGTTGCTCACCGTCAGCGAGGTGGTTTATAGGACACTCAATCCAAGATGTCAATAACTTTTTTTCAAAAAAAATCACTTTTTTGTGAAAAACTTTTTAACCGCCTGATAAGACACGATATTAAAATAAAAAATTTTTAAAGTCAAATATTAAATCGGCTACAATCCTTCGTATAAGCAGCTTCTGATATATGGATATTTCCCCTCTCGGCACGGTTTTCTTGAGGATTCTGTTAATTTTTCTTGCCAAGAACAATAACTTTTGTATTATAATATATATAATTGCAGATTATATATTTTTTTAACAACCTATGGAGGATACAATAGCTAAAGAAAATACCAATGCGCCAGTACGCGAAGAAGACGGGCCGCGCATTAATGAAGAAATCAGAGTAAAAGAAGTTCGCTTAATTGATGAAAACGGGGAGAACCGTGGTGTTATTTCGATTCGAGAAGCTCTGCAGCTTGCTGTCGATGCCGGACTGGATCTAATTGAAATCTCTCCGCAAGCCGTTCCTCCGGTATGTAAGATTCTCGACTTCGGCAAATATAAATATGAAATGCAAAAACGCAAAGCCGAAGCCAAAAAAAACCAAAAAGTTATTGAAATAAAAGAGCTTAAACTCCGCCCGATGATTGATACGCATGACTACGAAGTCAAAATCAAACAGGCTAAAAAGTTTTTGGGCGAAGGCAATAAAGTTAAGTTCACCATGCGTTTCAAGGGCCGCGAAATGAATACCAGCAACTTGGGACAAGATGTGCTGCATCGGATTCTTGATGATTTGGAAGGCTTGTATAAGCTCGATTCGGAGCCTAAAATGGAAGGCCGGCAAATGATGATGCTGATCTCGCCCGAAAAATAGGCGCCGATTCGCCGACAAAAAGCAAAGCGGGAAAATTTATTATCCCGCTTTTTTTAACACATTTTCTGCTTACTCATCAAATCGATTCGGCTCTTTTTTCCCCGGCCAAAATGGCAAGAGCACAAGTGGAAGAATTAAAAGCATCCACCATCCCCGCAGGTTTAAATCATGCAGCCTGCGCACCATTAAGCCCCACAGAATCCAGGGAGACAAAAACGCCAGAAAAAAAGAACAAATTATAATCACCTGATTTTTCTGAACAAACGCCATCACCCCCAAAGGTAACAGAACATACACCAGCATAACCGTCCAAAATTCCAATAACCCGGCCCTGCCGCGCATATCAAAAAATTTATCGCCAATCAGCACCGAAAGAACAATGTTGACAACCCGCTTCATTATTCCTCGCCATAAATATTTTTTCCAAACTTATTGTCCTTTCTGTCGCCCTTAAAAAACGGCAAGCCGCCTATATAATTAAAAACATAAACACATTTGCCAGTATCGGTGCCCCCAAAATTCTTTGCGCGAAGCTCGACCGCTAAAACGAAAATAATTGCGCCCAAAATACATCGCTAAAAAAAATTTCCACCAACTCGAATTTGCCGGCAGGCTTTCAACAGATTTCTTTTCATGCGTCATCTCAATATCACTCATCAATCTTTTCCTAAATCAACTCAAGTCCGGCCCGAACAGGCCGCTCAACCCAAAACCAACAAAAACAAATCGTCATGTCGACAAATATTAAATATTTTCCCCATAAAATAAACAAAATTAATCATTGTTTTTTTTCCCGTGCTGCTCTAAATCAGCCAAACGATATAGAAGTTCGTTTGCCGCCCGAACCTGGACATTCCTCATTTTCGGCTTTTTTGTTTTTATCCTTGAACAAATACATTATTACCATAGAAATTTTTTCGAAAAACTTTATATTGAAAAAAGTGAGGTAAAAAACATGAAAGACATAAATCAGCTTACGCCGCTTGAGGCTGCCGCCGAACTTGAACACATCGCCAAGGAAATGGCCAAGTCCGACATTGCTTACTATCAGCTTGACACCCCCTATCTGACTGATGCCGAATACGATTCGCTTAAACGCCGCAACGAACAGTTGGAAGCCCGTTTTCCCGAATTAATCCGTGCCGACAGCCCTTCCCGTCGGATCGGCGCGCCGATAAAAAGCGAGTTCGGCAAAATCAGCCACCGCTTTCCGATGCTTTCGTTGGGTGATATTTTTTCGGTTGAAGAGCTTGACGATTTTGTAATGGGCGTCAAGCGCTTTCTCAATACGACCGAAACGCCGGCCTTCATGTGCGAGCCCAAAATTGACGGCCTGTCGTTTGCCGCCCGTTATGAAAAAGGCAAATTCGTTCAGGGCGCAACCCGCGGCGACGGCACGACTGGAGAAGACATCACTGCCAACCTGCGCACAATCCGTTCCCTGCCCGTAGAAATTAAGGGACCGGTTCCCGATATCCTCGAAATCCGCGGTGAAGTTTACATGTCCAAAACCGACTTTCTGGCCCTGAATCAAAAATATCAGGCCGAAGGCAAAAAAACCTTCGCCAATCCCCGCAACGCCGCCGCCGGTTCGCTGCGGCAGCTTGACTCCCGCATTACGGCCGAGCGCAACCTGAGCATCTTCGCCTATACCTGGGGAGAAGTCTCGGAACGCGTTTGGGAATCGCAGGAAGATTTCTTCACCCATCTGAGAAACTGGGGATTCCCGGTCAACCCGCTAAACCGCCTCTGCAAAACGCTTGACGAAATCGAACAAAGCTTTGCCCGCATTATGGAACTGCGCGCTTCTCTTCCTTATGACATTGACGGCATGGTTTACAAGGTTAACTCCATTGCCCTGCAGGAACGGCTGGGCTTTTTGACTCGGACGCCGCGTTGGGCAATCGCCCACAAATTCCCGGCCGAACAAGCCATCACCACTATCAACAACATCCGCATCCAGGTCGGGCGGACCGGTGCTCTGACACCGGTAGCCGACCTGGAACCGGTAAATGTCGGCGGTGTCATCGTTTCTCACGCCACGCTGCATAATGAAGACGAAATCCGGCGCAAAGACATCCGCATTGGCGATTCGGTTATAATCCAACGCGCCGGTGACGTAATCCCTCAAATTGTTGAGGTTATCAAAGAAAAACGTTCGCCGGATTCGATCGAATTCGAATTTCCGCACCTTTGCCCTGAATGCGGTGCCCATGCCATCCGCGAAGAAGACGAGGCCGTCAGAAGATGTACCGGCGGCCTCACCTGCCCCGCACAGGCTATTGAGCGCCTCAAGCATTTTGTTTCTCGCGAAGCTTTTGACATTGAAGGCCTCGGCAGCAAAGTCATTGAAGAGTTTTACAAAGACAATGTCATCAAAAACCCGGCGGACATCTTCACCATTGAACAACGCAACCAACCGGAACTTATCGACCTCTTCGCACCGGAAGTCCCCAATTCTTTCCGCTTGCAAAACCGCGAAGGATGGGGCAAAAAATCGGTTGAAAATCTGTTTAAGGCCATCAACAGCAAACGAACCATCAGTCTTCCCCGCTTTATATATGCATTGGGAATCCGCCAGGTCGGTGCGGCAACGGCTTTATTGTTGGCTCAAAATTACGGAACGTTTGAAAATTTTATGACCGAAATGGTCAATAAAGATACCGCCAAACTGGTTTCGATTGACGGCATCGGCGGCGCCATGGCCAAAGACATTGTCGAATTTTTTGCCGAAGAACACAATCGCCAAACCATTCGTGACCTGTTGTCCCAGGTTAATGTCGAACCATATGTCGATACTGCCCGGCACGATTCGCCGCTGACCGGAAAAACCGTCGTCTTTACCGGCACGCTGGAAAGAATGACCCGCTTGGAAGCCAAAGCCAAAGCCCAAAGCCTCGGTGCCAAGGTTGCCGGCTCGGTTTCCAAAAACACCGATTATGTCGTCATTGGCACCGACGCCGGTTCCAAAGCGGCCAAAGCAGCCGAACTCGGTATAAAAATTTTGAGTGAAGACGAATTTTGGGAGTTAATCGGATGATTCCCGACACCTATACCGAAATCCGGGGCGAACCTTTCATTATCGATATGATGTACGCCGGACTGAACAACAACATGACCGGACGGGCGGTATATGCCGAAATTGGCCTCGGCAACCGGGCGTTTGTTCACCGTGACATGTGGAACGTTTTGCAAAAAGCCATACCAACCCTGGAACGGCTCAACCTTAAAATGAAAATCTGCGATGCCGGCCGCCCGGTCATTGCTCACCGCATACTGACAGAAATTATTCCGATTAAGGGTTTCTTTGCCTTAGAACCGGAAAAATCCCAGCACTGCCACGGAACAGCCGTTGACGTCTGCCTGTGCTCCCCAGACGGACAAGAACTGGCCTACCCGACCAGAGTCGATGCCTATGAAGCGCAGATTGCCCAAGAAGCCCAACAGGGAAAAACCGAAAAACTTGCCGAACAACTCAAAAAAGCCCGCCATGATTATGAAGCGCCGGAACTCAAAACCGAAATCGGCAACCGTCAACAGCTTAAGGAACTCATGGAAAGCATCGGACTGCAAAGCATTCCGCACGAATGGTGGCATTATAACCTCCCCGGAGGATTGGAATACCCTCTGTTTGACTATTAAAAAAGCCGCTTAATGCGGCTTTTTTTCAATCCTGATAAAACCAGTCATAAATCCCGGCCAAAACCACATTCAAATACATCATCAGCGGAACCGATAAAAGATCGGTATAAAAGCGAACCTCCGGAACCGACATACCGATATGATACAAGATCATCAGCGGAATCAACAACACCGCCCCCAGCAAAACAAACGGCCGATAGTTTCCTTTGCTTTTGCGCCATGCCAAACGCAAAGATCCGCGCCGCCCCAAAACCGCGGCAATCCAAGCCAGCATCGGCCGAAACAAAATAAACGGCGAAACCAAAATCAAAACCGCATTCAGACCAACGTCAACCAACGGTACATCCTGCATATAGCGTTGCAAAAAACTCAAATAGTCATCGGCATAAGCCAGCGAATTCATATATTCTTCAAAATAAGGGATTCCCAACAACAGCGGAACAAACGGCAATAAAGAAAGCAATACCGCAAAAACCGCCGCCAAAAACATTACCTTTACGGAAGGGATTAACGAAACGGCAATCGGCCGCCATTGCAAATATGGCCTCTTTGCAAAATAAAACCGAAAAAAAACACTTTCCAGCAAATACAAGGCAACCAGTACCGGCCAAAAGCCATACCCTTCAATTCCGCCGGCTTTAATTGACAGCAATGTCAGCCCCCAAGCCGCTGCAGTAAACAAAAGCATTGCCTTCCATTGCCGCCTGACATATCCCAGGGCATCTCTTAAAACTTTCTCTGCCGAAATCCGTCTTTCGGCTTCTTCGCCTATCGCCATATTTCTTCCGTAATTTACAACATACAATCAAAATTTTACATACTTCTTTTTAGGCAAAATGTCAAATTACTTTATATTTCACAACAAAAAGGGACGGAAAATCCGCCCCTTTATTCCCCACCAAATCGGACTATGCAGAGCGGCGGCTCATCAACCCTTCCGAAATCTGCAAATTCGTCATAATCATGCTGTCGATTGTCTTGGGATTGGCATTTTCAATATTCTGCCCGACCTCAATCGTTTTGGCCGAAACATAATCAGCCAGCTTAATCAGATTTGACTTTGTCTCTTCCGGCAGCTTGGTACCGGTAGAACCGGCCAAAGTCTTGATATAAACCCAGAGCTTAAGATTATTGTCCAAAGCGCTGACCAATTCGCCGGCATTATTGTTTTCGCGGGCGGTCGAAATATCAATCGCGCATTTCAAAAGCGAAAAAGCCTCCTCGCGAGCCAGCGAATTCTTGACCGCTTCCAACAGGCCTTCCGAAATCTGCATATTAATGTTTACCAGACAATCAAAATCAGTCTTGGACATCTTAACCCCTTTGGACAAGGTAATTCTTTCCACAAACTTTGACAACTGCATCAAATTGTCTTTAATATCCTGAGAAAGCAGATTCTTGGCATCCTTCAGCGAAGTTTCAATCTCAACCCACAATTTGAGGTTATTATCCAGCGCAATCAACTTTTCAGTATCATCGTCGCTGGTCGAAGCTTTTGACAAAGCCAATGCATACTTAAGGAAAATCTCGGCTTCTACTTCTGCCTGCTTAATCTGATCGATGTTATCTTTCATACAAATAACCCCCTCTCATTTGAAAAATCTGAGTCAAATATAATCCATAGAATATGATTTTAAACCATCAAAAAAATAATCTATCCACAATAAATAAAAAAGGCCCGTTTTTCTTGGGGAGTGAAAAACAGGCCGGATGAACAGCCTTTCTGGCATAACATGACCGCCCTTCTGGCAATCGGCTTATTGGAAAAAAATTGGGGAGATTTTTCCATCATTGCCAACATAATAATAGGGGAAACTTTTAGAACGGCGCCAAAATATCAATCAGCTGGCGCCCGTAACGCGGCTGCTGAACGTCGGAAATAACGCCCTTGCCGCCGTAAGAAACACGCAACTCGGCAATTTTGCTCGATTCGATAGTATTGTCGGACTGAATATCCGCCCGGCGGATAACGCCGCGGACAGTCAACTGCCGCAATTCATAATTAACCCGGATCTCCTGCGTTCCCTCAATCACCAGATTGCCGTTGGGCAAAACCTGAGTCACAATCGCCGCCATAGTCATTTCAATCTTTTCCTTACGGTCAATCTTACCGTCGCCGGAAATCTCCCGGTTAGACGTAACGTCAATCAAATTGGCCGGTTGAACCGCATCAGGCAGATAATCGCCCAAATGGGATTCATAGCCGAGGAAAGAGCTGACACCCATTGAATCCTTATTGTCATCGCGATTCTGTTCTGTTTCATTCTCCATCAGGGCGTTGTCTTTGGCCGAAACCTTGACCGTAATAATATCACCGACCTTCTGCGCCCGCTGGTCTTTGAAAAATCCGGCCGACCCGGGCTTCCACAAAGAATTCGCTCCCGGTTTGGCCTCAACCTTCTCCGGCATCGGCAAGGAAACGGCCTGATAGCCCGGCACCTCGACCGGATTCTCAATCGGCGTCAGTTCCGGATGTTTGCCGACATTTTTAAGGCGATCCCAAGTTCCGCAACCCGATAAGGCAGTAGCCATCAGCAGCGATGCCCCCCAAAGCTTAAATCTTTTCATCTTTTCATCCATCTTGCTCACCTTTGCTTATTGCATTTCCACCATAACCGTATCGGCATCAACCACTTCGGCAAATAAAACCTTTTTGCTGTTAACATTGCGCACTTCGATTTTATCACCCTTGCCTCCTTCCTCCAAAGCCTCTACTTTAGCGGAAATCTGCATTTTCGGGGTCCGATAGACCGAAGTGACAATCTCGCCCTTTTTAACCAAAATAACCTTGCCGACATCCTTGTCATTAACAATTTTGCCTTCCCGCAGAGTCCGCTTGGCTTCGCGCCCGACCAGAGAAGATGCCTCCACCAGATTGGCCGGCTTTATCCGGTTCATGCGAACCTTAATCGTCTTAAGCATCTCCGGCGTAATAACTTCGCTTTTGTTAATATTCCGTGCCGGCACCCAAACTTCGCCCAATACATAATATTTTCCCTGCAGCTGGGTTGCCGCTACCGGCTTGCCGTCGGCAAAAACTTCCGCCGTCGCGCTGAATTTATTTTGCAGTTCGTCAAATTTGGACTTGGAAATCATAATCTTGATTTGAGAAGCGTCCTCAACGGCAAAACTGGTCTGGCCCCCAAAGAACTCCCAATCGACCTCCTCGTCGCCGACCTGCTCCACAAATTCCCGCTGCAGCGCCCGGGCAAAATCTGCCTCCTGCGCATATTTTGTTTCTGCTGCCGCCGGCGCAACCGTCCACAAACAGCCTCCGATTAACAAAATTCCCCACCGTTTAAACATTCGACCTGCCTTTTGTCTCACCCTATTTCAACTGATTAATCGTGCTCAGCATCTGATCGGAGGTGGAAATAATTTTAGAATTCATTTCATAGGCACGCTGCGCCGAAACCAATTCGGTAATTTCCGCAACCGGATTGACATTTGAAGTTTCCAAATATCCCTGCAGCACCGAACCAAAACCTTCCGTATCCGGATTATCCAAAATCGGCGCTCCGGAAGCTTCCGTCTCCAAAAGCAGGTTATCGCCCATAGCTTCCAAACCGGCTTCATTCGGAAAAGCCGCCAATTCCAGCTGCCCGACGTTAACCTCATCGGTTTCGCCGTCTTGTTTGACCCAAACCTCGCCCGAGCTGTTGACATAAATCTCAATCGCATCATCGGGAATGGTAATTTCTGGCTGAACGGTGTAACCGTCATGAGTTACAATTACACCGTCTCCGTTTCTTTGGAACGCCCCGTCACGGGTGTAAGCCGTACCTTTGCCTTCTGGCAGTTCGACCTGAAAATACCCGCGGCCGCGCAAAGCCAGGTCAAGCGTATTTCCGGTATTGGTCAGGCCGCCGCCTTCTGTAATTCTGTAAACCGCCGCAGTCCTGACGCCCAGCCCCAGCTGAATGCCGGAAGGCACAATCGTCTGCGATGCCGAAGACGTAGACCCCGGACGGATGATATTTTGATATAACAAATCGGTAAACTCGGCCCGACGCTTGCAATAAGCCGTCGTGTTCATGTTGGCGATATTATTGGAAATAACATCTACGTTAGTCTGTTGTGCCAGCATTCCGGTGGCGCCGATATTTAATGATCTCATCTTTTTTCCCCTCTTTAACTATGCCAGTTGCGCATAAGTGCTGATTGTATTGGATACCCGCTCATGTTCTTCATCAATCATCTGTTGAACATATTCGTACGAGCGTTGCAGCTTAATCATCTTGCTCATCTCGACAATCGGCTCCACGTTCGACTTCTCAACCATCCGCTGCATAACCCGGACACCGGCTGTTCCCGATGTCATCAAATTTCCGGCGGTATTGGCAAACATGGTGCCGCCTACTTTTTCAAGTTTCTGATTGTCTGCAAAATTAACGATTTTGATGCGTCCGATAGACCCGTTTTCAGTTGAAACTTCGCCGCTTTCGCTGATACTGATTTCCTTTTCCCCCGGAGCCAGAAAAAACGGCTCATTGTTTTCTGAAAGCAAAACATCGCCTTCTTTGGTAACAATCTTGCCCTCATAATCCAGGGCAAACTGCCCTTTGCGGGTATAAAGCTCGCCCCGCGGCGTTTCTATGGCAAAAAAGCCTTCTCCCTGAATGGCAACATCCAGTTGGTTTCCCGTTTCCTGAAAAACGCCTTCCCGAAAATCCTTAAAAACGCCGTAATCCTGAGTAAAGAAAACCGGAACCTTGCCAAAACCGGCCGCATTTTGCGTCTTAACGACATAAGAACTGAAAACGGCCTCATCCTGCTTATAACCGGAAGTGTTCATATTCGCCATATTATTGGAAACAATGTCCATTTGCTTCCATAACCCCATTTGGCGCGATAACGCAACATATTTGGTATTATCCATTTTATTCTCCCCAATAGCTTGGATAATTTTCTCTTGCCAAACATTATGCAATCGCTGTGCCAATTTTTAAAATCTTTGGCCATATAACTTTCAAACAAGATATTTAAAAATATAAAACCCTGCAAAAGCAGGGCTTTAACTAAGTTTGTCCGGATTATATACCACCGGTTTTAAGACAGTAATCTTCGTTATGAAGATTATAATCCTTATAGTTTTGACACTTGGAACATATGCAGCCCTTGTCATGCTCAATGCAATGACTCTTATCAAACGCACAATACATGCTCTCAAAATGATCCAACTGTTCAAAATCCTCAAACATTTTAACCAGATTTTCCGGCATATTCTTCAGCTTGCAGCCCATGGTATATGACGGACAGCTCATGCATAAACACCGCTGCAGATTTTCTTTGGTCTTTTCAACGCGCATCTCAAAGCCTCCCTTAACAGTTTGAACTGCGACTGATATAATCGCCCCGGCAAAATTTTCACCCTGCCCATAGGTCTAGGGAAAATTGCTGAAACAAATTGCTAAGCGAACCAAACTCGCAAAAGCTGTATGAGTTGCCCACGAGATCAATTTTTCGAGACCCGCCAAAACTGCTCTAGTAAACCAAAATACGAGTTTTTTTACCAGGAGCGGATAAACTTCCCCTCCTCTATCGGCGGCAAAAATGAACTGACGCGCCCGACAATAAAAGAAACACGATCGACACGTGACAAGGGAGGTCCTTTATGACAAGCCAAAATCATGGCGTCTATCTTTTCTTCTTCCCCCGACATCAGGATTTCAACGCTGCCGTCAGGCGCATTGCGCACCCAGCCGGAAATGCCGCCGATGCTTTCGGCCGTTTTGACCGCCCAATAACGGAAGCCGATTCCCTGCACCCGGCCTTCAATTTTGATGTAAACTTCCTTATCCATTTATTTTTTAAGAAATTCCTCAATTTCAACCAATTCCTGCCGAATTTCTCCGCGGCGTTTTTCGGCTTCGGCTTCCACGCCCCAGTTTTCAGCCTGCCACAACTCCTCAAGATAAGCAGCTTCAAAAGCCTGCTGGGCATTTATCCTGCCTTTGACCAAAGCCGCCGCCAAAAGAACCGACTTCATATTCAGCGCCGCCACATAAAAAGCCGCCAGCTCCTTGTCCGACAAACTTTCCAAAAACAGCTTCAGACGATGCCCGGAAATTTTTTCCTGCTCGGGAACATCAAGACCCTGTGTTTTGATGAATTTGGCATTCAGCTCATAACTGGCCCACTCCAAAAGCGGCCCCCAGATTTTCTCCTGTTTTTCCACCAAATCTTTGTTCTGCCCCCAAAAGAGCAACATATCCGTCAATGCAAACCGCACCAGACGGTTAATAACCTCCTCACGGTCTTTGCCAATTTCTTTGGCCGTTTTTTCAAGATATAAGTTCATTTTCAACTCCGTTCGAACCTGATTATTTTTTGAAAATACCGATGATATCCTTGGCGGTATTTTTCAAATCCTTAATACCGCTGCCAATCTGCTTTTCGGCATCTTGATACACATTCTGGGTCGTGGCAGCCACACCGCTCGGAGCCGGGAAACGATTCTGATAGGCGGTACCCTTCAACGCCGTATAGCATGGAGAACTGTCGGCTTCCAGCAGCTGCGACCCCAGATAAGCCGTCCCCCCGGTTGCCGCCACGCCGATAATCGCTTTGGCCGCCGTCTTGTCATCAATGGCAATCTTCGGATCTTCCAGCGTGCCTTTGACCTTGATAAAAGAAGCAATCGCCTGCACCACATTTACATCTGTGATATTCGGTTTGATGCTGAAATCAATTTTATCGTTAGCCAGATTAATGCTTCCGTCGCTGACAACCGTCATCTGTTTGGCGCTGACTGCAATTCCCTTCGGAAAAACAGCCTTGCCGCTGCCGATATCGCTGCGCACCACGGCGCAATTCAAATCAATTTTTTTGGAAGCATTTCGCTTAATTCCCAAAACATCCAACAACTGGGATACAAAATTTCCGGTCAAAAAATTCAGCTTGCCGGTCTGAATAACCGACTTGTTGACAATGACAATCGCCTGCCCGCTGAGATTGTTGACCAGCTGCCGCAGCGTCGCTCCGCTGCCTTTGAGGTTAATGTCCAAATCCAGATTGCCGCCGGAAGAAATACCAAAATCGTTGGCTCCGGAAATCTGAAATTCCTGATGTATTTTCTGCAATTGCAAATTTTTCCCGGTCAACTTCAAAACCATGCTCTGCGCCGCAGCATTCGCCTGCAAGGAAGCGTCAGCCTCGCCGCCGCCGAAACCGAGCTGCAGCGGATTGACATTCAGCATGCCGTTTTTCAGACTGGCCGCCATTTTAACATTGTCGGCCTGCATTCCTTTGTCAATAATCAAAGTGCCAATTGACAATTTGACATCGGCGTTCACCTGTTTCAAAACCGCAAACGGAATCCGTATATCCGGCACCAGAGCGCTGGCCTGAGCCGAAGCAATCAATTCCGGCATATTCCATGCCATGTTGCTGTTTTGGTTAAACACGGTCAAATCAAATTTTGAACTCTTCAAATCGGCGTTGATATACGGAACGCCGGACGCGACATCGGCGCTGACTTTGCCAGTAACCAGATTATTAACCACGTTCAGCGAAGAAATATCCGCCAAAACCTTTTTCAAATCGCCGCTCACCTGAGCAATCAAAGTCGTTTCGGGCGCCCCGAAATTTCCGGCCGGGTTATAAACATTGGTCTTAAAATTATATGACAAATTGCTGAGCATATTGCTCAAAACGCCGTCCAGGCTCACATCAATACCATACGCCTTAACTGCCAAATTCAGCGGATAAGACGCCGGACTGTTCAGAAAATTATTAAGAGAACCGGCAATCGCCGAACCTTTAATCTGCTGGCTGTTCAGCAATACATCAAAACTCAAGTTGATCTTTTCATCCATTCCCGGCAAAGACAACTCCACGGAATTAATCTTGACTTCGGTTTTGCTGCCCTTGTCGTCATAAACCACCAAACCGTTTTCAATGGTTACGCTTTTGGCAACCAGCCCCGCCAGAACCACGCCGGCGGAATTGATTTCTTTGCTCTCCTGCGGATGTTTGGACATCACCTCGGCAACAGCCGCCGCGCGTTCTTTTTCATTTTCGGCCGGGACTTTGAAAACCCAGTTCTGTTCGCCGTTTTTGGCCATTTCCAGATAAATCTGCGGCTTGACCAGATTGATATTGTCAATCTCAATCTGCTTTTTCAAAAGCGGCAGCAGCGAAAACTGAACTTCCAGTTTTTCAACTTTTACCATCTGCGGCGCCGAAGCCCATGACGCGTTGGCCAGCTCCACATCTTCGAGCACAATGGTCGGCACCAGCGAAATCCCCACGCTGGCATCGCCGTTAATTGCCAGCTTGCGCCCCAGTTCTTTGGAGGCTAATTCGGTCACATAGCCTTTATATTTATTAAAATCAAAAGTATTGATAAAAATATAACCGCCCACAACGGCAACCAACAACAAAACGATAACCGCCGTCAGCAGAATTTTAAAAAACTTAGCCATGTTCTACTCCTTAAAACTGATTCCGAGATGGTTGAAACTCTGTTTAAAATGCTCCGGCAGAGGAGCCTTTATGACCTTTGGCTTATTATATAATACCGATAAATCAATTTTGTATGCATGCAGATGCAACTTGTCCGCCAAATCGGCAAAACGCTGGCGCTCGGCGCCATAATAACGTGCATCTCCGACAATCGGCGTTCCGATATATTCCAAATGCACCCGAATCTGATGCGTCCGACCGGTCAACGGCGATGCGGCGACCAGCGCAAACTTGTCTCCGACTTCATCCAAAACTTCATATTCGGTTACCGCCGGCTTCCCGGCATCGCTGACTGTCATCTTTTCGCCGACTTTTTCAAGCGGCACCTTAATCTCCCCGGACTGTTTTTTGGGGCAGCCGCGAACCAGCGCCAAATACGTTTTTTGCAGACGATGCTCGCGAAACGCCCGCGTCAGATTATCGGCAGTTTTGCGATTACGCGCTAAAACCAAAATCCCGCTGGTGTCTTTGTCAATCCGGTGAACCAGACGCGGCTTTTCTTCCAAGCCGAACTTCAGAGCTTCCAACAGCCCGTCAATATGAAAAGAAGTATTTGTCCCGCCCTGAACCGCAATCCCCGAAGGCTTATTCAAAACCAAAACATTGTCATCTTTATAAATGACCAGCGAAAGGGCAAATTCGGCATCTTTTTTGGAAACCGCACCCGCAGTCCGGGGATGCGCTTTTTCAAGGTTAAGCGGCGGAATCCGAACTTCCTGCCCGGCTGCAAGCTTCAAAGAAGTTTCGGCCTTTTTACCATCAACCTTAATCTGCTTGGTACGGAGTAATTTTTGCAAATGCCCGAGGGACAATTTGGGATAATATTTCATAAACCAGCGGTTCAGGCGCATTCCGTCATCAATATCTTTTACTTTAACCAGTTCTACTCCGGACATTTTCTTTGCTTTCAATGATTCAAAACGTTATTATATTAGAAGATGATTTTTGAAATGACAAGCACCGAAAAATAAAAAAAACATACTTCACTAAAATCCACAAAAACAAATGTCAACCATCTGACTGCGGCCCCAAAATTCTCCTTGCATTTTCGGTACGTTGCTTTATTCTAATTTTCGCATCCGGGTGAGCCGGGTGCGGAGTGTAGCAACTCCTTAGAAGAAGAAAGCTCCTTGAATGGGGAGCGGCCGGAATAAGTATGCCTTGCGCATAACGAAGAAGGCCGACTGTTCTTCTACAGTTGCTAACTCCCCGCCTTAGGATTGCTAGGGCGGTTTCTTTTAACCGGAAACCTAAAGGG
>UQFU01000039.1 GCA_900540425.1 uncultured Alphaproteobacteria bacterium | reverse complement strand
GCCAGCCGTTGCCAAACGTGGCGGTTATTGTCTTGAGGCCGTGAGAAAACAACGTTTATACACCTACGGCGAGTTTCATGACGAAGAAGTTTATGTAAAATTTCGTCCCTAACCCTCTTGAAAATAATATATTCTGACATAAATCTAACAGCTTAATGAGTGTGAATAATTAGATTTTTTAATCTAATGATATGAATTTACATAATTATTCCTTTGTTTGAATATTATGTTACAATAATGTTACATTTTTGTAAATTTTTGTCTTTTTTCTTTACAAAATTGTATAATAATATAATAATACACCCATTAAGATTGGCAGATTTAATTGGAGGATTTTATGGCAATAGACCAGAATATGAAAGAAGTCTTGAAATTCAATCGCTCCTACATGGCTAAAACGCATTATAGTAAGAGTGATTTGGAACAAATCGCCCGTGTCTACCAAATGTGTAAACGATCTCATACTGAGCCTGAAATGCGGGATTTGTATAATACGCGCTTTGCGATGATTGTTGAAGAAGCCTCAAAAATGATTAAGGCTTTTTCTTCTGAAAGAATGTCTGTAGATGCCGACGCACTTAATCTGATGCAGGATTTTATTGAAGAATTCGGCCGGGAATACGTCAGAGACGGAAAGGAGTTGCATTACGAATATACGCCGGAAGCCACCCGCGCCAAACTGGTAATTCAGAAAAATCGGCATAATTTTGAAAAAGCTGAAAAAACAACGGCTGCTCAAAAAGCAAAATCAAAAATTATCGTTCACCCGGCAACCGCTGAAAAGCTGGCAGAAAAGGTTCGGACGGCAGCAGGTAAGTCTGAAACGCTTATGAAAAAGCTGGTTAATGCCCTGTCTTTCAAAAAACGTGCAAAAGCCGCCGTTGCCGGCAAACACAAAAATATGTATAAAAAAGCGCCGGCTCGGCAGCATTTCGAATATTCGGCTTCACGACAACAGTCGAAAAAACGCGTTATGCTCAAACTTCAAAAAACTTCGCAGATGCGTGTTGCTTTTCTGCGCGGTATCAAAAACTCTGTAAGCAACACCGCCGCGGAAACCAAAAACTATATCGGCCAAAATATCCGCCGCTACGGTATGGCGGCAGTTGCCTTGTGGGGCGTTTCCGGGACTACCGGGCTTACGAATGTTAATGCACATGCCGAGCATTATTCCGCAGCATCGTCAGTTGTACGCGATTTGTCAAAATTTGAATTTCCCGATGAAGCTGCAGCGGCAATGGAACGGATGCGCCCGGCCAAAGATACGCTGGATTTGGCGCCGATGTTTGAACAAACAGCAGCCTTGCCGAATTTGGGATCGTTTCAATCAAGCCTTGATTTAAGCCTGCCGTGGATGGTCGGTGAAACGCAAACCGACGAAGAAGAAACCGAACCCAAAACCGTTGCTGACATCAGCTATGCCGATTATTATTTTTCCGGTGAGGAATTGGCGGCTATGGGTGAAAGCAAAATCGGTTCCGAACTTTCGGAACAGGCTCTGAAAGTTGCCGGAAATATGAATTGCGAAGGCTACTGCTATCGCGGGGTCAAAAGAATGTTTCGCCGCACCAATCTGGGCGAAATGTATGGCCGCAGCGCTTATATGGCCAGAAAGTATATGGATGAGAACTTGAATTTCAAACAGATAAGATGCGATTTTAATGATTTGGATAAACTTCCCAGCGGTTCGGTCGTTATTTTTGACCGGGGACAGAAAAGCCATCGTCACGGACATATTTTCGTTGTCGGCCGCGATAAACAGGGAAGGGCCAAAGACTTCTCCAGCAAAATCCGCAATGTTCGCAGAACTCTGAATGGTTACGGCGGATATTATGTCTATGTTCCGGCCGATACGCCGGTTCCTGAACAGGTTCAGGAGAAGATTGAACAAATTATGGTTCTGAATCATCCGGTAAAAGATAAAAAATCCGAAACCGAAAATAATTGGATGTATCAAATCCAGTTCCAGGCCAATAATGGCAGAACGGCCATTTAGTTGCGAAAAAAAAGTAACACCGCATTCAATGCGGTGTTACTTTTTTGTATCTGGTCGAACATAACTGTCAAAATATAAAAATTATTTAATGCCTCATAGCTTGAAATAATACTATAATTTTTTAATTTGTTTTTTTGCTAAATATATGTTACTATAAACTTGAGTATGGGAAACTGTACTCTGAGTGCCTTTAAGGTGCGAAAGAGCTGTCGTAAGCTCGTATTAGGTACGGTAATGATGATACCGAAAGGCTGTTGGATTTTGCAATATGCCACATCACCTCGACCGGGTATGGCCGGGGAGCTTGTGGTGTATGTCCAGAAGCTATATGGCTATCTCTGAAAGAATATGGTTTTAAAGACCACAAGAGTCATTTTACCTAATATGATTTACGAACTCTCCGACCACCTTATAAAAAGGTGGTTTAATTTTTTGCGATTGTAGGAGAGACTGATGAGTGAAGAGTTATTGCCGCTAAGAGATGAACATTTGGCACAATATGAAAGCATAATAAATAAAATCAGAGAATCTGATAAATATAAAAAACTTCAGAAGATTAGAGAAAGTGAAATAAATGAATATAACGCAGCAATAGCTGAAACAGATTCGTTTTTTTCCAAGAAGCTGTATAAAGAAGAGAAAAAATTAATACGCTCAATATTTGCTGACTTTGAAAAAAATGTTCAAGAAATTCCCGGCGCAACAATAAAAAAGAAACAAAACAAAAAAAATTTTTTTCAAAGAATATTTAGTAAAAAAGAGACAGATTTTTATATCCCGGGGCATGTTGAAACCGACTTTTGGAAAGAATTAGAAAAACCGGGAACTTTTAGGGAGGAATATGATATGGGGATAAATGCTTATAATGGCAAACAATCGACTGATAAATCTCAAGAAGAAGCTAAGATTGAAACAACATACTCAGAAAAAACTCAAGAAAATACCAAACAAACCACTAATCAGAAGGCCAATATTAATACTAATGACGAAGCATTAGAGGATAACTATTATAATCATATTGCTAATAATACAGGAACAGCTGAAGAATTATGGAATATGGCAAATCAGTTAGAGAAAAATGATAAAAGTGGAGAATATACCAAATATGTACCTTATGGTATAGTAGATAGAGATCCTACATTTAAACCGGAAACAATGTTGAGTATTATCGAAAATAATGCAAATGGCGGATATGTTAATGAATTTGATGGTGATCCTTCAGGTGAAATAGGAGCGTATACTGCAGATGTTAAAGCCCTTGGTTTATTGGTCGAGCACAATCCTGACTTATCATTTTCATCAAGACTGCTAAATACCTTAAATAAAGTATCAAAAGAAACCATTGCATGTTATCAGGAAGGTCATACTTATGACAAAGAAGCACCAACATATTTTAGTATGTTTGCTTTAAATATAATTCCTACATATGCTAAATGTGAATATAATACCCCCAAACAAGCAGACTTGGCATTACAAAATATTGCAAGCATAACAAAAAATTTAGAAACATATGAAAGAAATCCTCATGATGTTATAAATACAGTTCATTCTATTGTAAATAATTCTGAGACAGATAAAGATGTTGCAACATCAGCCTTTAGAGCATTAAATTTGGTATCTCCTCAAAATTCCGAGGAAGCTTCAAAAATGCTATCTTTATATAAAACTCTTAGTTTAGATAATCCTGATTTGGCAGAAGCTTCCATTAGCAAAATGCGTAAAATATTTAATGATTTTCCTCATGATGAAAAACTTCAAAAAGAATGTTTAAGCACCTTGGAATCATTAAACGGTTTTAGAAGTACATTCGATGAAGATACGCAAAAGAAATTAGATTCGCATTCTAAGTCTATGAAATCTAGAATTAATGCAGAAACAATAAAAAGAGCTCAAGGAAAAGAAACTACTTGGAAATCGCCAACAACTGGCAGTTCACAACGTAGTTCAACCAAAACACAGACATATTCTAATTTTGGTAATACATACGGAGGCAGATAAAAACAATATGTGATAGCGTTAAAAGACGGGCATATTTTGGCGCCCGCCATTCATATACAAAAAAAGACCAGTCGATTTTTCAACCGGTCTTTTTTTCTATCTGGTCGGGACGAGAGATTACTCTGCGCTTCGCTTGAGTTGCACAGGCGCTCATTCGCTTCACTCACCGGCGTACTCTCGTCCGCCTTTCGCTGGTAGTCAAACCTCCCGCCGGAGGTTCAAATCCTGCGCCCGCCATTCAGATACAAAAAAAGACCAGTCGATTTCTCAACCGGTCTTTTTTTTATCTGGTCGGGACGAGAGGATTCGAACCTCCGACATCTTGCACCCCATGCAAGCGCTCTACCAGGCTGAACTACGTCCCGTTGGTTACAACAAAGACCTTTATAAGGTTTTTATCGGATAAATTCAAGCAAAAATTTCGTTTAATCATCTTATTTTCGGAAAATATAAAATAATTTTAAGTTAATATTCTGATTTTTATGAATAATTTTGACAATCTCCCTTTGAACGGAGCACAACCGCCCGGCTTATGTTGACAGCTGCGGTATGGTTGTAATAAACTAAAAACACTTTAGAACGAATATGAAAATTATTAAATCAATTATATATGAAAACACTTGTATTTACAGCAAAACGGTTGTTGGATATTCTCGACGAACTGGAGGGAATTGATAACGGAGAGTTGTTCAGTTGTTGTATGTTCAAAATTATTCACTGCGAGATGATTAAATTGTCTTACCGCAATCTTCGGCATGACGGCGAGACGATTTCCTCCGGGCAAAACATTTTTGTAGAAGAGCTTGCTTTGGCCGGACGACAGACACAGGATAAGATACTGGCATTCTGCTGCGCTCTGGACAGCAGCGGCAAGTCAGTTCAGCCTCTGATAAGGAAAATCAAGTATATTCGCAAACGGTTGAGTAAGATTGAACAACGGGAGAAAAGCCTGAGTTATTGGAGATTGGCGGATTACCGCTGCCGATATCAGCTTTGCAGACGCCGGAAAAATCTGTTGCAGCAGACTTTCCCATTTATAGATGTCGGCAGTTTGTTTTTTCTTCTGTATAAACAGCGCAAACTGGGGAGCATAGCCGGTTTCCAGTATGCTTTGATGGGGTATTCGCGAAATCTTGTCAAAGCGCCGATTGTCGAACCGTTTCGTTTTGGCGGATTAAGCCTCCTTTAAAAACGGTTTCGTGAAATGTCTGAAATACAACAAAGCCTCTCGGTGTTAATCACACCGGAGGCTTTGTGTTTGACAATTCATTCCGGATTGATAATCTGAATATATCTGCTAACAGGTAAAGGAAAAATCCATGAAGCTAGGCGATAAGATTTCTAAATGGGAAAAAGAAAAAATTATATCCGCTTTTCAGGCGCAGGCAATTTTGGAATATGAACGGCGGGCAGGGCGGCCGCACTTTTTTGCCGCAACTGTCCTGCTGGGTATTTTTTGTATCGGATTGGGCATAATCGCTTTGGTTTCGGCAAATTGGCAGCAAATATCCGCCGGTGTAAAACTGGCCGCCGATTTTATTCTGCTGGCGGTTGTCGGCTGGGGAATATGGCTCTCGGCGCAAAAACAGCGTGAAATTTGGACCGAAGGACTGTTATTTGGCTTTTCGTTGCTTATCATGGGCAGCATTGGGCTGATTGGACAGGTCTGCCAGCTGCAGGGCGATATCTGGAAAGCCTTGCTGTTTTGGAGTGTTCTGACCTTGCCGTTGTTGGGAATTTGCCGGAAGATATTGTTGCCAATGCTTTGGGTGCCGTTGTTCCTCGCCTCTGCCGTTGCGGTTTTAGACGAAGAAACCGAATGGTTCGGCGAGTTGACGCATTTTCTTGAAAACGCCTACCCGGCTTCTTTGTGGTTTGGCGGATTATTGCTGATGGCATATTTATATGTTGTTGTCAAACCCTGTTGCCGTCCGGTGGCCGAAGCATTCAAAAACTGGATGTTTGTCGGAATTGCCCTGATGATTGTTTGCTATGATTTTCTTGGCGCCGAGTTTCATCGTCCTTATTGGCAGAGCTCTTGTTTTCCGTTGTTGGCTCTGATTGCCTTTGTTTTTCTGCTCGGATTTTATGTTTTGGCCCGTTTCAAAAAAGGCGGTGAGGTTTCCGGCCGTTTCCTTCTGACCTTATGGGGATTTTCAATCCTTTATGCTTTTCTGCCGCCGCGAGGGATTCTGATGGAGCTGTCCGGTTTTTCGCTGACCGCCGCCATTTTAGGGCAGGGAATATATTTGGCCTGGAAATATCGTTCCGCTTCAGTAATGAATAAGCTGGTCATTTTGTTGGCACTACGAATTTTCGTTGTTTTTTTGCAGGTTTTCGGCAGCCTGATGACAACCGGGTTCGGCCTGCTGGGCGGTGGTATTTTGTTTTTGGTGCTTGCCGCGGCAACCAAAAAATTTATTGTGTACAATCGTCAGGAAAGGAATTAAGAAATGTCCGGGAAAAATTTATATGTAGCAGCCGCTGTCGCTTTTCCGATTTTGGTCTTGGCCGCTTGGACCGGTTTTTTGCAGTATTCATTGTGGCGTCAGCCGCGGGTGCTTGTTGCTGCTTCCGGGTATGATCCGCGCCATCTGCTTTCCGGCCGCTATATCAATTTGCAGCTGGATTGGGACAAAACTGATTGCCGGCAATTTTTTGGAGCGGTTTGTCCGCGTGAGCGTTTTCGCCAAGAATATGTTTACTATGTTCCCGAGGCCGAAGCCCGCTCTTTGGAACAGTTGATTGCCAAAGGAAAATATCGTACGGAACTTCAATTTGCACTCCCTGCCGAAGGTACTCCCCGGGTTGTTGACTTGTGGCTTGACGGCGAGCCTTGGAAGAGTAAATTAACTAAATAATGGTTGACATTTTTCCGAGGCGGATTTACCCTCACTTTTATCTTTATTATTAATCTTAAAAATTTTTAAGTTATGGCGACATCACTTGGTTTTTGGTATTTTGTCGGCTTTCCTTGCGGAATGCAAAAGGAAATAGTCTCTTTCCTTGATCAGACAAATCAGAAGTATACGACAGTTCAGGAAAATGCCGAAGGAGAATATCTTCCGAACCGGATTGAAGTTGAAAAAGTAAAAGCTTTGTCTTATACGCCGGTTTTCGTTTTTCTGGATTTGGACCATGCGGCTGCCGAAGACGGTATTGTAATCGGATTTGATGATGAATTCCCGATTATCCGTGTAAAAGAGCTTACTGACCATGAGGCGGCGGAACGCGATGAAGCAATTTGTCGATATGAGATTTTGCCCGCAGTAACGAATACCTTGTTGGAACTTGTTATGAAGGGCTGGTCCAAAAAACAGATTGATGAAATGACACGCTTTTGCCGTGAGGCACAGGGGGTGTCGGAGGAAGATGAAAAAATGGCGGAAATTGCCCTCCGAAAAGGGGAAAGTCTGCATGGTATGGCAATAACTTATTTGCCGCATGCCCATGTTGAAACGGTAATCGACCGCTTGTTCTGGCGTCAGCATTATCCCAATATGCTGATTATTACGCCTGAAGAAGTGTTTTATTACGGTTTTAAGGATATTATCGGCAAAGCTGTTGATTTTCTTCATAACGAAATGAATAAAAATCTTGAAAGCTTGGCAGAAATGGACTGTGGAGAAGAGTTTTTATCCATTTCAAGAAAAGTTCTCAACGAGGCGGAATTAAGCCAACTGGTACGGCAGTTCAAACGTCTGTCGAGTGACAAGTTCGGTGATCTGATGTAACGTATTGAAGTAAAAAAAACACCCGCAGTTGCAGCTGCGGGTGTTTTTTTAATCTGTCAGGGAATTTCCGATAATTTTTCTTAATGTCTGATACCTGTCGTTGCAGCTGTGCCCCGCATTGGCATGCCCGGTTTCGGTTGCGGCATTCCAAAAATATGAAATAATAAAAAGCCTGGTCGAATAGGTTAACCCCAATTCGTCTTTTTTACATTCTTCTATCAGACCCAGCAACTCATTTCTGGATATTTTTTCTCTTCCGCAAACCTCCTCAAAAGCACTCCATTCTCTTTGACACATCCTCATACTGGTTCTGCGCCCGTTGACGAATACAACTTTATTCACTAACTTTGGCATCGCTTTATTCGTGACCCCTAAAAAATTTTGTTAACATCATCATATATGAATAAAAATTAAAATACAATTTAAAAAAGAGAAACATAATAAACTAAAAAAAAGGTTGCGTGTGCTGTAAGCTATGATTGTATTTATATAAATATGATATTGAAAAATCATGTTTTTATTATATTTATTTTCCATTTAGGGTTGTGTCTAACAATTGTGATCTGTTGATAATTCCAATGAAACGGACAATATTTTTTTATGATTTTGGTATTTTTTTATCAAAAAAGGTTTATATTGAAATTGTCACCTTTATAAGGAGAAAAAATTGGCATATCTGGGGTTGGTTTTGTCCGGAATTTTGTATGGCGGTGTTGTTTTTTTTGCTAAGATACTGTCGGAATTGGGCGCGGATCTATGGGAAATTATCTTATATACTTCGTTTTTGGTTGTGGTTTTAACCGCTTTTATGGCTCGCCATGATATCCGGCTGGTTTTCGGACAATCGCTGAAATTTAAATTGCTTCTGGTTGCTTCCATGTTGTTGGTTAACATCGGACAATATGCGCCTTTGTATATGGGGGTGTCGGTAACTTTGGTAGTCTTGCTGTTGTATCTGCAGCCGGTCTGGACGGCATTGATTGAACGGTTTTATTTCCGCCGCCCGGTCAGCCTGCAAAGCTGGGGATTGTTATTTTGCATGCTTATCGGGTTGCTGTTTCTGATTAACCCGGTTGGCGAATTGTCCTATTCATGGAGTGGGATCGTTTGGGCGCTTCTGGGCGGAATTGGATTGTCGCTCTGGATATTAACCACACAAGCGATGAGCAGGAAGGGGATATCTCCTTGGGGGACTTTCTGGGCTTGCTATTGGTATACGCTGCTGCCTTGCAGTCTGTTATATTTGGCAATGAGGCTTATGTTTCCCGAAACGGCGGAATTGCAGCTCGGTCTGAATCTTTCCGGTCGGTTGTGGGCGGCTTTTTTGGGGTATGTGGTTGTTATTCTGACTTTGCCCAATATTTTATTGTATCGCAATAACCGGAAAATTCCGGCCAATGTTATCGGAATGATTCTGTTGTTGGAACCGGTTACCGGAATTTTGTTGGATGTCGTTTTTCTGGGACAGCAGCTGACTTGGAATATTGTGGTTGGCGGTTTGATTATTCTGACGGCAAACCTTCTTCTTATCCGCCATACTTCGTCTTGCGAAGGCAAATGTAAAACGCTTTTGCCTTCTTCACGCCAAAAACAGCGCCAAAATTCGGCGCTGTTGAGGTAGAAAACGGTAAAGTTAATTTTTTTTCTGTTTTTTAACGTTGATTTTTTTTACTTTTTCCTGTTCGCCGCGGCTTTTGGGAATGGCAATTTTTAAAAGCCCGTCATCAAAGCTGGCATTGGTGTTTTCAAAGTCCAAATCCCAGGGCAGAGGAATGGTTCTCCGAACCAATCCGTAGGAAATTTCCGAAAAATAGTTATTTTCGTCGTCATTGGTGTTTTCCTGGCGCTTTTCGGCGCTAATGGTCAGATAGCCGTCGGAAGATATCTGAACGTCAATGTCGTCTTCGGCAACTCCCGGCAGTTCGGCAGATACGGTAACCTGTTTTTTGTTTTCCGAAATTTCCAGTTTGGGTTCCGGATCTGCCGGCTCGCCATAACGCGGAAAGTCAAGCATATGCCAAAAATGGTTCATAAAATTCTTAATGTCTCCGTTATTGGAATTATGTACCGGAACATCTGAATAATGATTTTCGTTTCGTGTCAGTGAGTTTCTCATTTAAGCCTCCGTTTCTTTGTTGTATCAGCATAAAGTCAGGAGTGAATCATGGTTTCGAGCTTTTGTTTGGCTTTGTCAAGCTCTTCCCGGTTTGGCAGATCCTTTCCGGCCCGGTTCATGTAAAAGACCAGGCGTTGCAAAGCCAAAATCGGGTTGTTCCCGGCGCCGTCCAAAAGCGTGGAAACCACCTGCGGCGATTTTTGCGTAAAAGTTCCCTTGGGCGGATGATAATCGGAATGTACCTCCTCCGACCAATATTGATTCTTGCTCTCGGTCATTGATCTCTCCTTGTTTGCCTTAAAGAGATAAGGACTGATAAGCCGAATTAAAGCTGTCAAAATGTCTATAGCGAAAACCTAAGCGGCATGTTGTGTACAGCGGTTTGCCCGGAGATTGCCGCGGCGAAAATTTCCGGAATGGCGTTTGCGGTGTTGGCGTTCTTTGTTCAAGGCGAGAGTGTCGTCATTTCCGGCGGCATGCATCAGTTTGTGGATTGCTTTCCACTTGGCGGCGTCGGCAGCGGTTATGATGTTGACGGCGCAACCTTCCGCACCTGCGCGGGCCGTTCTTCCGATACGGTGAATATAGTCTTCGGGACATTGCGGCAGATCATAGTTGATAACATGTTGAATATGCGGAATGTCCAATCCTCGCGCGGCAATGTCGGTTGCTACCAGAATACGGTTTTTTTGTTTCCGGAAATCAGAAATGACTTTCTCCCGCAGGCGTTGTTTCAAATCGCCGTGAATGGCGCAGGCCGTCAAAGAAAGTTTGTTCAGTTTTCCGGCGAGACGTTCTGCGCCGAATTTTGTTTTGACGAAAATCAAAATCGAACCGCTGCGTGCGGCAAGCTGGGCTGTCAGCTCATCATATTTTTGCGCAGCATTTGTTTTGACGATTTCTTGTTTGATTTTCGGAGCGGCGGTTTGGGTTGAACCAATAGCAATACGAACAGGATTTTTCAAATATTTTTGAGAGAGTGAAACAATGTTACCCGGAAGCGTGGCCGAAAACATTAAAGTTTGCCGTTGTTCCGGCAGATGTCTGCAAATTTGTTCCAGTTGGATGCCAAAACCCATGTCGAGCATCCGGTCGGTCTCATCGAGCACCAAAAAGTCACAGTGGTTTAGTTTGAGGCTGCGGCGCAGAAGATGATCATTAATCCGACCCGGAGTACCGACAATCAGCCGCGGCCGGTATTTAAGCTGCCGCAACTGTTTTGGCATTGCTTCCCCTCCGATAAGTAGCGCCGTATGAAGACCGGACTTGGGGCCGATAAATTTTTGGGCCGCTTCACAAACCTGCCGGGCAAGTTCGCGGGTGGGGAGCAATACCAGAGCCGCCGAGCTTTCCGAATTGAGCAAATGCGCCAACATCGGAAGAGCAAAAGCGGCGGTCTTGCCTGTTCCGGTTTGCGCCGAACCGAGAATATCATTCCCGTCGAGCGCCGCCGGAATAGCCTGCTCCTGAATTGGGGTGGGATTAGTAAAATTTATTTTTTTCAGGGAGTCTAATATAATATCAGGCAAGCCCAACTTGTTAAAACTGGTCATATTTTTTCCTTAAATTTATTTTTATGCCGTTTTTTCTGCTGATACCAAACGTCAGCGCAATCCGGCTTGTCAAAGAGCAACCTAAACCTTCCGAGCCAAAACCCGGCAATAACTCTCAACAAATTTAAAGAAAAATATTCATTAATAAGAAGAGCTGTAAGAATCTCTAGGCTGAATATAACGATTCTATTTTAAACTGCAAGCTTTTTCTGTTCTTCACATAAAATATTTTAAATATTGTTCAAAAACAATAAGTTGCTCACGTGGTGACAAAAATCGCCTGCTGATGGGAAAGACCTACCTCAAAGCCTTGCCGGAAGCCGTTTCCGCGGCATTTTGGGATTCGCCGGCCGGTTCTTGACTTTTATTTTCGGCTGCGGCTTTAGCATCTTCTTCTTCGGCCGCTTTGGCGATTCGCACTAAAAGTTGATAATTCCGGATGCTCAAGGCGGTGTAATAGTCTTCAACGCTGATTTTTCCGTCTTTGTCGGTATCAATATCCTCAAACATCAGCTTGTTGCGCATATTGTTGATGCCGATTTCGGATTCTATATATTCTTTCCGGGTAACAAAACCGTCTTTGTTCTTGTCCATCGCCGCCATCCGTTCTTCCGAAGTTCCGCGAATCTGTTCCTGCATATTATCATAAGCTTCGGCAACGTTAATGCGCTTTGCTTCCGCCGTTAAGGCAAAAACAGAAGTTGCCGCGGCAATCAGACTGGTAAGGATGATTTTGTTCATGACTTAAACTCCGTAATTAGTTAAAACGTTTAAGCGCCGCCCTGGCCAAAGCCATGATTTCGGCTTCTCCCGGTATCCGGCGGTTGTTCATAATAATTCTGCCGTGGCAGATGACCGTGTCGACAACCGAACTGTCCGCTCCGTAAACCAAATTGGAAATAAGGTTATAGTCAGGGAACATCAAAGGGTTGTTCAAGTCAATTATCATGCAGTCAGCCAGCTTTCCTTCGGCGATTTCTCCGCCCTCAAATCCAAAAATCTGAGCGCCGCTGCTGGTTGCCGCTGCAAAAATGTCTTCAGCTTTTCCGGCAGTCGGGGTGTTGCTCTGGATTTTTGCCGACAGGGCGCAAAGCTTCATCTCGTCAAACATGCTCAAACTGTTGTTTGAGGCGCTCCCGTCTGTCCCGATGCCGATTTTACAACCGGCTTTTTTCAATTTTCCAAACTGAAACATTCCGGAAGCCAGTTTAAAGTTTGATGACGGATTAGTAATTAATTTTACTTCATTTTTCAGAATAATGTCAATGTCTTTGTCGTCCAGCCACACCGCATGCGCCAACATTGTCCGGGGGCCGAGGGCGCCAAGCTTTTCAAGATAGGCAATCGGCGAACAGCCATGCTCTTTTTGACAGTCTTCAACTTCTTTGCGGGTCTCCGAAGCATGAATATGCAGCGGCAGGGCATAAGCTTCGGCGGTTTTCGCCATATAGCGGATAAGCTCTTCCGAAACCGTATAGACCGAATGAATGGAAAGCGTTTTGGAAATTCTTTCCGGGCAGGGGTTGAAAAGTTCCAAAAAAGCCTCGGTAGCTGCGATTTTCTGCTTGGTCTGCTCCGGGTCAAACATATCGAACCCGACGATTGAAACCGCCGCGCGAATGCCGCATTCGGCAACTGCCTTCATAATTGCCGCCTGTTCAAAATACATGTCAGAAAAGAAAACCGTGCCCGACTTTACCATTTCCAAAACGGCCAGCTTGGTTCCGGCGTAAATAATGTCTGCGTCAAACTTGGCTTCCCGCGGCCAAATGTCCTGCGAAAGCCAGGAAAAAAGCTCTTTGTCGTCGCCAATTCCCTTAAGCAGGCTCATGGCGGCATGCGTGTGCAAATTATAAAAACCCGGAAAAACCGCTTTCCCGCTGCCATCAATAACTTCGTCTCCGGCCGCGGTTTCTATTTTGGGCGCAATTTTCTGAAAGCGACAACCGGCAATCCGAATGTCATGTTTTTTTCCATTGAGGATTATGTTTTTTAAAATCAAACTCATGGAAATAATATACATCATAATTTTAAAATAAACAGCTTTTTTTGAGGCGTTGTTTTCTAATCCGCAAAAAAATACCGCAGCATTGTGCTGCGGTATCGGCGGGAGAAAAGTTATTTTGCCTCAGCGGCATTCTTTTCCTGCATGTTTTTTAGCATTCCCTGAAGCTTAGTGGTAAAGCCGCTCATAAAACCGGCATATTCTTCGGGGCTGATTTTCTTATCATTGTTTTTATCCAGCTGGGCAAATGATTGTTCGCTGCCGGCCAAAGTCTGTTTTACGATATAATCCTGATATTCTTTTAATGAGATTTCGCCGTTGCCGTCAGCATCTATTTTCTGAAATTCTTTGTTTGTCATTTCATCAAGACGCTTTTGAATCTCATCTAAGTCGATTTGCGGCGCTTCCTGGGCGGTAGCGGCAGAAGCATAAATTCCGGCAGCCAAAGCCAAAACGGCGGCGGATAGTTTTTTCATTGTGTTTCCCTTTCAAAAAAAGCCAATCTGCTTAAACAAATGTTATAGTAATAACTTAATCCTTAATTATTTGCTAACCGAAAATCGCTAAACGCCATATCCCTGCGCCCCGTCATCTTCGACCGGTGTTTCCCTCTCTTTCTGTCATCCCTCGATTGCGGAGCAGCTGTCCACCCATAGAGTCATTCCTCGTTTTCGTAAGAAAACGTCAAGGGATCTGCGAATTAATTCTTTCCTGTCACAGTACAGCGTTTTTTCTCTTCCCGTCACAGTACAGCGTTTTCTTCCTCCTGTCATACCGCAACATTTTCTCTCTTCTGTCATTCCGGCCTGTTTTTTTATCTGTCACTCCGGCCTGTTTTTTTATCTGTCACTCCGG
>UQFU01000038.1 GCA_900540425.1 uncultured Alphaproteobacteria bacterium | reverse complement strand
AATATTGACCTGGACTCCGGCTCGGAGGCCGGAGTGACAGATAAAAAACAGGCCGAAGTGACAGTAAGGGGGAAAACGCTGTGCTGTGACAGGAAAAGGTTAATTCGTAGATCCCTGGACGATTGCTGACGCAATCGGGGGATGACTCTATGGGGGGACGATAGTTGTGCAGTTGAGGGATGACTCTATGGGTGGATGATTGCTAACGCAATTGAGGAATAACAAAAAAGGGGGGATTTAAAAAGGGAAAGAGCTGCACCTTGGGGCACAGCTCTTTTTATATAATAGTATCGGAAAAGCCCAAGGGGCTCTCCAATTAAAAATGATACGTCACCGAAGCCGTAACCATAAACTGGCCTTTTTGCCAGTTTCCTGATAACACTTCGTTTCTGTCTGCTTCATTGAGATCTTTGACGAAAGCGTCGATGTTCTCAATAAAGTCTTTTTCCTTGGGCATTGTTAAATAATTAACGCCGACACGAAGTTGAGCGTGTTTAACAAAATTCCAAGAAATTTCTGCAGCACCACCGTAGGTGATATTCGGTATGCACTGCAAGTCTCGCAAGCGTGTATTGCCTTCAGAATCTTCAAATTTTCGAAGACCCTTGCATTGTACCTTACCTCCGATGAGGGGGCTAATGCTGATGTCAATACCAGTCGCCTTGTAGAAACCACTCTGACTTGAAATTAAGTCGAATGAGGGTTTCAATACAAACCAAGAGTGGTTGGAAACAACGCTCTTGGTCAGGTTTACCATTCCCTGAACTCCCAGGCGGAAGTGATCAGAAAAACGGCGGCCGGCTTCCAGACCGATCATGTGTTCACCGTCGGTAGCGTAGCCGTAGCCAGCGCCAACGTACCAGTTTGACGACCCATGAAGAACGTCTAATTTCACATCCTCGGCCTTTTCGATGGCCTTTTTTTCTTCTGTTGTGGGCACAGCATTGAGCCGTGTCGCGCTAATACGCTTGATTTGTGCGTTAGCACTTACAATTGACAACAGAACTACTAATATAAATAATACTGACTTTTTCATTTTTTTTAATTTTGTGTCCCTCCGAGGCCTAAATGAACAGGCTTGAGGAGGGACGATGAAACAATATAAACTTTTTATTGCCACTGCTTTGGTATGGAAACCATTGCAGTGGACTTGCATATATTAATCGGTTATCTAACCTTGAAATAAATATAAGAATCGCCGTTCTTGATTTTTAACATACCGTTTTCTATGGTACCTACAGCGATAACCGGATCTGAACAACCTGTGGTCAAGACATCCTGAGCACCAAACAAGCGGGTATAACCGTCTGCATAGTATGCCCATTCGCCATTGCCCATAACCAAGTTAGCCGGGTTCCGGTCAGAACCTGTTCCATTCAATGTGGCACTCGGGATGTTCGCAAAAGTCATAGCCGGTTTTACCAGCGGAGATTTTGAAACATCAACAGAAGTCTTACCGCTCTTGAAGGTATAAGAATCATTGTAAATGATGGTCTTATTACCGCAAGCGATAACCAAGCTCAACATTGGTTTGGTATCCGCATCCACAGTTACCGTGATTGCGCCGCCTACGATTTTGTCAGCATCAATGATAATCGGCTCAACAGGTTTTTCAACCTTAACATTAAAGTTAGTTGTGCTGCTATCAAAGTGATTGTTGAAACCGTAGCGATAAGTAACGGAAGAAGCCCAGACATTATACTCACCAGATACTACCGGAGCAGATACCTGATCAGTTGTTGGAGCCTCAACAGCAATTTCAGTCGGCAAAAACTCTAACTTCTGACCGGCTAACATGATATAAGCTGCACCGTTGGTAACAGTTATCTCATGGTTGAACTTATTGTACACAGCAGTCATATTCTGCTTTGTATAAGTTACAACAGCCTTACCAGACTCAGCGTTAGAAGTTGAAGAACCTCCATTGTTAAATCTGGTGAAATCAAAAGTATTGTTCTTGCTGACAAAGTCTGCAATTGTTCCGAAAGTAGCACCAGCAGAAGTGTACACAAGCTGCATTGTGGTATCTCTTTCAATGCCCTTGGAATTTTTAATGGAAGCCTTCATTGTGGCAGTCCAATAGCCGTTCACAAAGTCAATAGAATTAGAGATCGTCTTTGCAAAGATGTCCGTTGTCGGATCTTCTGGATCCGGGTCAACCGGAGTATCTTTCTTCTCCTCGTAACGCAAGATCTGAGTCGAAGAAGCGATATCAGCATTCTGAACAAGTAAAGCAAAGTTTACTTTGTCTTTGAACACGGATTTGCTTGCATCACCAAAGTCCTGAGTTCCCAGAGAAGACCCTTTCTTATAAGCAGAAGCTTTTACTTCAACTTTTGTGCTGTTTCCAGCCTTACTTGTTAGAGTAAACTCGGCAAGATAAGAAGAGGTTACTTTTACGTTAGCGCCTGCAAAGATGAAATTGCTTTCATATTTCTTTACTAAACCGCTTACGCTCAAGGTTCCGGTTGTTGAGGAATAATCCTTGCTTCCCTTTTCCGTCATGGACGGCGTAGTCGTATTATAATTACGGCTTTCGGTCAGCTTTTCATCTTCTGCGTTCTGAGAAGCCTGATGACGGATTGAAATTTCTTCTCTTGTTGGGTCGCTATTACTCCAATAGTGGATAACATCCATGATGTAATAGTCGTCCTTCGGTTCGAAGTTTTCCACCGTAATACCCGTTTCTTTGTTTTCACTCGGATCAGGAGTATCATTAACCTTATTCAGGATAACATTGGCTTTCAGATTTTCTGCAGCACCACCGTTAAATACGGCATTAACCTTGTGGGTTAACGTTTTTGATGTTTCCGCAGAGGCCGTTTCTTCGACACCCTTGTCAGACATAACATATTTGCCGTAGGCGAGCTTTTTAGATGTACCATCAGGGAACTGGATGGTCGGGATTTCAAAAATACCTTTGAAAGTCATAGCCGCGCGATTGGTGCGGTTGGTCATAGCCGTATAGATTTCATTGATATTAATGCGACAGTTACCGTCTACATCCACAAGTCGGCTTTCGCCTGTAGCGGCAAGTTCGGTTTCAGTCGTTTGTCCCAGCGTCCAATCCAAAGAGGTTACATTCAGCTTGCGATCCTCCGGAGCTTCAGCGCGGTGATTCAATGTTACAGAAAAACTTCCAATCTCTTTCTGAGACAGGTCATCGTAGATAACGACAATTGTTCCAGTAGTTTTATTGTTGGTGAAGTTATTGTTGATAACATCATATCCCGTAATTTCAGGATCCGGTGTAGGCAGTGGATCTGGATTTTCACCAGCTCTCTTTACATACACATTAGCGATAACGAAAGACATAATACGAGAAATGTCTTGCAAACCGCTATTGGCTACCGTTACGCGAACTTTTACAGTCATGGCATATTTGTCATACCCTTTTTGATCGGAAGTTACCTTAACGGTTTCTTTTCCGACGTACTCAGGTTCAGACCAATCTGCCGAACAAAGGTCGCTTACAGTTTTTCCTTCAAAAGACAAGCTTTCGACGGACGTGTTAGCGGTAGCTTTTAATACCACCTGGCGAGAGCCGCCAAATGATAATGTGTACAATTTTCCGTTGGTTGTGTTCTGAGCGAACTCCAAAGTTCCGGTGGCGTTGTCCATTTCGTCAACAGAAGCAAACACCATGTTCTTGCTCACACCATACAAGCGGGTGAACAAGTCTGTTGTGTAACTTTGTGACTTTTGGTCATGCTTTTGCTTGTCTTCGTCATTCTTATCGCGGTATTCAATGTCCGCGGTATAAGTATGAGAAACGCTTGCGTGAGCATAGCCCTCCTGTTCCTCGTCGGAGTAGGAACGCAGCGTCGACTTAGTCAACGTAACGTTCTCGGAAGACTTCCAGTCGATGCCAGTTGCCTTGCAATCGGACTTAAAAACGTTATAGACGTACCACTCCGGATTAATAGGATCTGGATCCGGATTGGGAGTTGGGTTCGGATCGATTAAATAATCTGTTTCTCCACACGAGGTGAAAGAAAAAGAAACACACATAGCTGTAAGGATCATAGCTATCGCCATGAAAACCTTAGAAAAAAGATTTGTTTTCATACTTTAATTATTTTTATTATTATTTTTTTTATTTTTTCTTTTTTGGGAAAATATCTTTTGGGGCAGTATGCGAAATAACCGAACGGTTTTTCTGAATTTACTTTTGGTTTGATTTGATTAATATATGTTAACGTGCTTAAATTGCTTCATTAATTCATACTAATACTGAGCGAACGCTCTCCAAAAGAATTTTGCATACTATAATTGTAATTTGTCAATTATCAATATAGCACGAAATCAATTAAAAAACAATAAAAATATCTATAGAATCGCGATATTTTTTAATTTTGTAATAAAATTGTAACAAATCTGCAAAGTCTGCTTTGGTGAAAAATTTCGGAAACTGACAAAATATTGTTGCAAGGCAGCGAAAAATATGCTATGGTTAAACCAATTTTTTAGAAACAACAATAAAATTCAGTTTGCTTTAGGAAAAATTTATGAAAATCCTACAAAAAATCAAAGTGTTACGGCGCCAGGAGATGCGGCCGCTGCTCAAGCCGGCGGTTTTGGCGCTGGTGTTGGGTGCTGCTTATGGGCTGGGGAAATGCAGCGGAGAAAACAACGGAGAGCGTCGTTTAGCCGAAAAAGACCGGCAATTTGCCGCCAAAGAACAGGCCTATTTGCGCAAAATTGATGATTTGAGTATCAAGGCCAATCCGTTTCGTTTCTATGAAATTGACGGTTCGGGGCACGAGGTGGCCGAGTTTGAGAAGATTCGCCGCGAGCCGATGCCCGAAGAAATGAGAAACCGTTTTGGGAAGTATCGGATGCGGGAAATCAGCCCCGAAGAGATTGTACGTTTGGATACGCTTTTGGAAAGAAAAGGGATTGAACTGAAGGATTATGAACAAAAACCGGAGCGTTTGCAGGCTTTGTCGGCGCGGCTGCAAGACACAATCGGGGTGATGGGCGATGAGAGCTATTTGCAGGATGCGGCGGAATACCGCCGGCTGATGGTGGCGGAATTGTGCCGCTTGAGCCGGGCAGGGCACCGCCGTCATGATTTTCGGCCGTTTAAGATGCGGGATGAAGATTTGGCTTTGGAAGTCCGGATGCGCCCGGCCGTCATTAACACCAAGCTCAGGGCGGCGGCGTATCGGGATGTTTATGAATACCGTCACGACGTTTTGCGGGTTGAGCTGATGCGGCGGATTTTGGAAATGCGGCAAATTGTACGAAAAAACAACGAGATTATAGAAGATATGCGCAGAGCGGACAGTTTGCTTTTTGTAAATGACAAAGAAACAAAAATCAAACGTCTACGTCGGACGCCGCCAGAAGTGCCGGCGCCGTACGAGGCTTTTATGCAGAAATTTTCTCCGCAGGCGGTCTGGGCGAGGTAGTTTTTTCCGGCGCTGCGAGTCGGCCGGCGACTCTTCTGATTTTGTGCATAAATCCGGGAATCAAAAATTTTTCTTGTAGAATCGTTTTAAGTGTTATAAATTCCTCAATAGTTTTTCTATGAACCGGTCGGGCGGCGTTTCCGCGCGGCTGAATTTTAACTATTGCTATAGGAGCTATAATAACCATGAGTAAATGGGTATATACATTTGGTAACGGCCAAGCCGAAGGCGACGCCTCCATGCGTAATCTCCTCGGCGGTAAAGGTGCCAACCTTGCAGAAATGAACAAGGTCGGTCTGCCGGTACCTCCGGGATTCACCGTCACAACGGAAGTCTGCACGTATTATTACAACAATAATCACCAGTATCCTGCCGACCTCAAAGATCAGGTTCGCGAGGCTGTTGCCGGCGTTGAGAAGATTATGGGCAAAAAATTTGCCGACGCCAATAATCCGTTGTTGTTCTCGGTTCGTTCCGGCGCCCGCGTTTCGATGCCGGGTATGATGGATACGGTTTTGAACCTCGGTTTGAACGACGAAACCGTTAAAGCTCTGGCTAAAGCTTCCGGAAGCGAAAGATTTGCTTATGACTCTTATCGCCGTTTCCTGCAGATGTTTTCTGACGTGGTTATGGGCGCCGATTTGGATTTGTATGAAGAAGCTTTGGAAAATATGAAAAAGTCCAAAGGCTACAAATCTGACACGGATTTGACTGCGGAAGACCTCAAAGAGCTGGTTAACGAATATAAAGAAATCGGCAAAAAGCTAGGCAAAGTTGTTCCGCAGGATCCTTGGGAACAGTTGTGGGCCGGTATCGGCGCCGTATTCGGTTCCTGGATGGTTGACCGCGCCATTACCTACCGCAAGCTCAACAACATTCCGGGCGACTGGGGCACAGCTGTTAACGTTCAGACCATGGTCTTTGGTAATGCGGGCGATGACTGCGCTACCGGCGTTTGCTTCTCCCGTGACCCGGCGACCGGCGAAAATGTTTATTACGGCGAATATCTGGTTAATGCACAGGGTGAAGACGTTGTGGCCGGTATTCGTACGCCGCAGCCGATGGCCTCTAAGGGTGATGGCACTTCTCTGGAAGAAAAATGGCCCCACCTGTATCAGGAATTGGTTGACGTTCGCAACAACCTTGAAAAACACTACAAAGACATGCAGGATATGGAATTCACCATTGAGCACGGCAAACTCTGGATGTTGCAATGCCGTAACGGCAAACGTACCGCCGCCGCTGCTGTCCGCATGGCCGTTGAAATGGTTGAAGAAGGCTTGCTGAACAAAGAAGAAGCCATTATGCGCGTCGGTGCCGAACAGCTTGACCAGTTGCTGCACCCGATGTTGGATCCGAAGGCTCCGAAGAAAGTTATCGCTACCGGTTTGCCGGCCAGCCCCGGCGCTGCCGTCGGCCGTGCCGTCTTTAATGCCGAAGATGCCGAAGCTTGGGCAGCCAAAGGCGAAAAAGTTATCCTTATCCGTAATGAAACAAGTCCGGAAGACATTGGCGGCATGCATGCTTCCCAGGGCGTTATTACCGCCCGCGGCGGCATGACCTCTCACGCGGCCGTTGTTGCCCGCGGTATGGGTACGCCGTGCGTTTCCGGTTCTCATGACATTACCATCAGCTACAAAGACAAAACCATGACCACCAAGTCCGGCGCCGTTGTTAAAGAAGGCGACTGGGTATCTTTGGACGGCGGCAAAGGCCAGATTATTGAAGGCAAGGTTCCGACCGTTTCGGTTGAAATGACCGGCAACTTCGGCAAGCTGATGTCTTGGGTTGACGAAATCAAAACCATGGAAGTCCGCGCCAATGCCGAAACTCCGAAAGATGCCAAACAGGCTCGCGATTTCGGCGCTCAGGGTATTGGTCTGGCCCGTACCGAACACATGTTCTTTGACGCTGATCGTATTCCGGATATGCGCGCTATGATTTTGGCTCGCGACGAAGCCGGCCGCCGTGCCGCTTTGGCTCGTCTGCTGCCGTATCAGAAGCAGGACTTCAAAGATCTGTTCAAGATTATGGACGGCCTGCCGGTTGTTATCCGTTTGCTGGATCCGCCGCTTCACGAATTCCTGCCGCATACCGATGCCGAGATGCAGGAACTGGCCAACAAGATGGGTATGACTTTGGAAGAAGTCAAAAACCGTGCCAATGCTTTGCATGAAGCCAACCCGATGTTGGGTCATCGCGGCTGCCGTCTGCCGATTACCTATCCGGAAATCTGCGAGATGCAGACCCGCGCTATTTTGGAAGCTGCTTTGGAATGTGAAGCCGAAGGCATTAAAGTCTTGCCGGAAATTGAAGTTCCGTTGACAGGTTCCAAGAAAGAGCTGGATATCGTTAAAGACATTATTGATACGACTGCCGAAAAGATTTTTGCTGAAAAAGGCAAGAAGATTAAGTATGAAGTCGGTTCAATGATCGAGTTGCCGCGTGCCGCTCTGAAAGCTGACGAGTTGGCTCTGTCTGCCGAATTCTTTGGCTTTGGTACCAACGACCTGACCCAGACGACTTTGGGTATGAGCCGTGACGATACCGGCGCTATTCTTGACGAATACCGTTCTCGCGGCGTTTATGTGGCCGATCCGTTTGCATCTATTGATGTTGAGGGTGTTGGCTGCCTGGTTAAGATGGCTTGTGAGAAAGCACGTTGCGCTAATCCGAAAATCTGGTTGGGCGTTTGCGGTGAGCACGGTGGTGATTCCGCGTCTATCGACTTCTTCCAGACTTGCGGTATGAACTACGTTTCCTGCTCGCCGTTCCGTGTACCGGTAGCACGTCTGGCTGCGGCTCAGGCTGCCGTTCGTCACAAGAACGACAAGAAAGAAAGCAATGGTTCTTGCTGCTGCAAGAAATCGGCTTAAAAAAGCGTCTGACAAGCTTATTTAAAGCAGAAGAAGCAGAGAAGGAAACCGAAAGGTTTCCTTCTTTTTTATTAGTTGTCTTACAGAAAATCCCGAATTTACCCGGGACTGAACGCTAAGGTGTTGGAACAACGCTGCTTCACACCAACGAGCGTGGTTAAACCGCAAGGTTTGTAGCTGAATTAGAACCGCCAGTTTATTGGGGGATATTTATAGTTCAAATGTAATGTTGTCTGCATGACTGGGAAGGTGCAGACGTTCCGTCCCAGTTGTCAGGTTTGCGCAGCCTTTATACCAGAATATAATTGCAGTCGAAAAGGGCTTGAAAGAGTTTTCTCCTTATGCGGTTTATGAGCTTGACGGCGGACTTGTTGTGTGGAGTGAAGCTAAAAAGGCCATGTTGCAAAATTTGATTTTGCAAAAAAAATTATTAGCCAAGGCGGTTGCGGCGACAAGGATTTTTCGCCGGAGCAGCGGCAATAGATTAAAAATTGGAAGCTGGATTGACTGTCGTCATGTTGATAAAAAGCGTCCGGCAAAAGCCGGGCGCTTTTTTGCCAAGATACGGGGAGCGGAAAATTTTTTTGTTTGACTTCGGGTCGAAAATTCTTTATTGCTGATAACAGAGTCTACAAGCTCACAAAAGCGGAAAACGCACCCGATAGCTGCGGATTTCTTGTCATTTGCTGGCGGGAGTCCGGAGAATAAAACACCTGTAAAGGAAATAAACGGGCAGTTTCTTTTGTGCTGTTGTAGCTCCCGCCGCCTGATGTCTTTAGCGGCAGTTAATTACATAAAAACAAAGGATTAAAATTATGAGCAAAAATAAGTCTGCTATTAAAAATATTAAACTTATGCTGGGTGCCGAATTGCGCCGGGTTCGGGACGAAAAGGGCTGGACGCTTGAAGAAGCCGCCGCTGCCGCGGGTATTGAGCGGAGCGATGTCATTCGTCATTTTGAGGCCGGGAACGGCGGAAAAATATTTTTTATTTTCAAACTGTTGGAGATTTATGACAAGAAATTGCAAATAAGGCTGGTTGATTAACAATGCGGCGCCTTCTTGCGAAGGCGCTTTTTTTGCGTTGTTAAAAGCTAAAACTTCCGGGCAATAAATTGACAAAAACAGGTTTTTAAGCTAAACTGAATTTATATTTTTAATCGTATAAGGGCAGAATGATGACAAAACCGGCGGCAGAACTGCTGAAAAAGATAATAAAATTCGGCCAGGAAAATGCGAAGGCCGTTAAGGATTCCGAACTGGCGCAAAAATGGCGGCGGCAGCTGACCGGGAAACGGTTGGCCGCCAAGCTGCGCGGCGTTAATTGGAAAATTGCCGGCGCGGTGCTGATTTTGGGGGCGGCGGCCGAAGCGGCATATTTGGGAGATAAGCTGGCCGACAGGTATAATGAAAAGCATTATAAGCCCAAATTGATTGATTTTCCCGAAAGCGGTGCCGAAGACGGCGAGACTGTAGACTGGTCGCGTTGTCCGGAGGCTTTCCAGCCGGACGAGAACGGGCGTTTTCCGGAAGAAGAGGGGCAATTCAAATTGGTTAAAAAATCCGGCGAAAAAGCGGTGCGGGCCGCTGCCGCCCCAAAGGCAGCCAGGCGGAAAATTCCGGCGCCGCAGGCAGAGGTCGGAAAAAAAGACCTGAAACGCCAGTCTGAGGCATTGGCCAAAGCGAGGGGAACGGCAGCGGAGGAAAAAGTTTCCCCTTTGCAAAAAGAAGCTTTGGAAAACGGTGTTGCGGCTGATGTGTTTAAGCATAATTTGCAGGTTATCAATGCTTGCAAGCGGATTTCGCTGTTGTCGCTGATTTATTTTGAAGATTTTTCCGACGAACCGTATTTGGACTCTGCGGGAGTGCCGACCATTGCCTATGGATTATGCGTTTATCCCAACGGCAAAAGGGTTACGATGAAAGACCGGGCCGTCAGCCGGACATTGCCGGCGGAGCTGATTGCCGAGCATGGCAAAAACAAGGAAGCCATGTTTGCCAAAGGGCGGCAGATGTCGGAAAGCTATATGGACAACTGGGTTTACGGTTCCATGCTGACGCATATTAAGGTCAAGCTCAATCCGGGGCAGGCAGCGGCGATTGCTTCTTTTGTTTATAATCTGGGGCAGCCGACTTTTGAAAAATCGACTTTTTTGAAAAAATTGAACCGCAAGGACAAAAACTGTTTTGCCGAGATGACGCGTTATAATGCCTGTGCCGGAAAGTGGAATCAGGGGCTTCAGGTTCGCCGCGGAATCGAATATCTGATCGCGACCGGAAAAATTAAGCCGGAAGAACTGCTGAATTTCCGTGCCAGCGGCGGTTATGACAAGGAAAACCTGTCGCTTTTGTTCGACAAGGACAAATTGCAGAAAACGCCGGGAAAAATAAATCTGCCGCAGTCTTCTCCCGCGGCAGTAGCCCGTTTTATCAAGAGCCAGCAGCGTCCGGGGCTGAAGGTTAAAAACATTATGGATTTCAAAACCGTCAAACAGGTTTCGGCGGAGCAGGTGCAGCTGGTGGCGCTAAAGGGCGACATTCGCGGCGCCTGAATGCTTTGCGGTTGACTTTTGAGAGTAAAATTGTTAATGCTTGGTCAATAAGTTTTATTGTAACTAAGCATTAATTTTTTTATTAGTATGGACAAAGCGAATTTTGAAAATCTGCGCCGTATGCAGAAAGCGGTTGCGCTTATGGGTGAATGTGAAAGCAGGTCCCTTTGGTGGCCGGCGAATGTTGCCAATGCCCGGGATGGGCTCAGAGCCGAATTGTCCGGGGTGATGCTGTCTTGTTGTAAGGATACCGATTTTAAGGATTTGTATGCTTATTTGGGCGATTTTCCGGAAACAGTAGCCGGGAACGAGCAGCTTTTTTTGTATCAGGCCGCTGCCGTTCAACGCCGGCATCCGTGGCTCGGCAAAGCGATTAACAAGATTTTGGTTTCTGACTGTATGGAAGCTTATTTTACGGAGCATGCCGGCGCTTCCGGGGTTGAGTTTGCCCTGACGGCGTTAATGCTGGCCAAATGTGCCGGCACCCGTTGTCAGACGGGTGAGCCGTCCGCCGATTATGAGCTGTTTACGGGCTGGCTGCTTTCCAAATGTGAGATTTTTCCGGACATGAAGAAAGCTTTGGAGGGCGAATTTCGGAGAAGTTTTATCTCTTCGGGCGCTTGGGGCGAGGCCGATGAACATTTGTATCGGCTTTATTGCCCGGATTAAGGTTAAGGCCGTTCCCTCGGGGGCGGCCTTTTGGCTATGCCTTTTAATTATACACAAAAAGGAGAGAGTGGTTGCAAAATCGGCTGAAATCTTTATAACTGAAATAAACAGGGGAAAAAGAAAATGTTTTTTTCAAAATTTGAGAGATTTGTAGCGAGGCGGTATTTGCGGGCAAAGCGCCGCGAAGGCTTTATTTCGGTTATTACCGGTTTTGCTTTTACCGGGATTGCGCTCGGCGTGGCGACGCTGATTATCGTGATGTCGGTGATGAACGGTTTTCGCGATGAGCTGCTGAACCGTATTTTGGGGCTGAACGGGCATATCGGGCTGATGGCGCCGGCCAATTATCCGTTTAATAATTATCAGTCCGCCAGCAAGGATATCGGCGAGTTTGAACATGTGCAATATGTGATTCCGATGATCGAAAGCCAGCTTTTGGTTAGTGCCGGAAAGGCAGCCGAAGGGGCAATGGTGCGGGGGATTGAGAAAGACGATCTGCTGCGCCGCGCGGCAATGCGCGACAGCCTGAAAGGGATTGACATGAGCCTGTTTGAGGGCAATCGTGTGCTTATCGGGAGCCGGTTGGCCCGAAAAATGGGCGTCGGGGTCGGCGATGAGATTACGCTGATTTCGCCTAACGGCAAGGTAACCGCTTTCGGGACGGTGCCGCGGATGAAGTCCTATCAGATTTTGGGGACTTTTGAAGTGGGAATGTTTGAGTATGATTCCAGTTTTATTTTTATGCCGCTGGCTTCGGCACAGCAGTATTTCGGGCTGAAAGATGCCGTGTCTCATATTGACGTTACTTTGGATAATGACAAAATGCTGCTTCCGGTTCGCCGGGCGATTGAAGAAAGCGTCGGAGCGGGAGCGTATGTCTATGACTGGAAACAGACCAACGCGGCGTTTTTTAATGCGATTGCCGTTGAACGGAACGTGATGTTTCTGATTTTGACGCTGATTATTCTGGTGGCGGCGTTTAATATCATTACCGGGCTGATTATGTTAGTCAAAGACAAGGGGCGGGATATTGCGGTTTTGCGTACCATGGGGGCGACCCGGGGAATGATTATGCGCATTTTCTTTATGGACGGCGCTTTTATAGGTGTGGTCGGAACGTCTATCGGACTGGCTTTGGGACTGCTGTTTTGCAAGAATATTGAGGCTATCCGGCGGTTTTTGGAAAATATTTCCGGACAGGAGCTGTTTTCGGCGGAGATCTATTTTCTGTCGCAGTTGCCGGCGAAAGTCGATCCGACAGAAGTTGGCGTTGTGGTCGGGATTTCTTTGCTGCTGTCTTTTTTGGCAACCATATATCCGGCGTATCGCGCGGCAAAATTTGATCCGGTGGAGGCTTTGCGCTATGAATAAATTTACACCCACGATTGAACTTAAGAAAGTTAGCAAAACTTTCAAGCAGGGAACCCAGACGCTGGAAGTGTTGAAAGGGGCCGATTTGGAAATTGTTCCGGGCGAGGCGGTGGCTTTGATCGGGCCTTCGGGTTCCGGAAAATCGACGCTGCTGCAGATTGCCGGGCTGCTTGAAAAGCCGACCAAGGGCGATGTGTGGCTGGACGGAAAAAAGTGCAGCAAACTTAATGATTTGGCGCGGACTAATTTGCGCCGCGATTATTTGGGATTTGTGTATCAGTATCATAATTTGCTCGGCGATTTTGACGCCGTAGAGAATGTGGTTTTGCCGCAGCTGATTGCCGGCGTTAAGAAGAAAGAAGCCGAAGATCGGGCAAAATGGCTGCTTAACCGTTTGGGGCTGGCCAAGCGCTTTAATCACCGTCCGAGCGAGCTTTCAGGAGGCGAACAACAACGGGTAGCGATTGCCCGGGCATTGGCCAATACGCCGAAGCTTTTGCTGGCGGACGAACCGACCGGAAATTTGGACCCGCGGACGTCGGGAACTGTTTTTGACGAGTTGATTTCCATTGTGAAAGAAACCGGGCTTTCGGCGTTGATTGCGACTCACAATTTTGAACTTGCTGACCAGATGGATCGGAAAATTACCCTTAAGGAAGGGCGGCTTCTGGATATGCGGGTAACAGTCAGCGCGATTGAACGGGATAACTTTTATTAGAGGTATCTTATGAATAAGCTTATCGGACTGGCGATGATTTTGGCGGTATCGGTATCTTTTCCGGCAGCTGCCGTTTATGAAGCCGAAGAAAACGGCAAAACTATGTATGACCGTCTTGGCGGCGACCGGGCGAGGCATCTTATCAAAGAGCTTTCTCCGCTGGAAAAGACAATTACCAAAGAGCAGTTTTTGGGGCGGAAGCTCAGCCGCGGGGAGCGTCGTGAAATTCGCCGGGAGAAAAAGCTTGGTGTTTATAAAACGCCGGAAGAAGAATTTGAGCTTATGGATCTTAACAAAGACGGCAAGCTTGATGAGGCGGAAATGAAAGATTATTATACTCGGAAGGCGTATGACCGCTATTCCCGGTAAAAGGTTGTCTAGTGGATTATTAGAGCAGTTTTAGCGGGGCTCGAAAAACTACTCTGCTAAATCCATTCTCCGAACTTTGAAAGGAGCCAAAGGTTGAGGGCTTTCTTTTATTCATTAATGGCTGCGGCAGCGGTCATCAACCAATAACTGTCACTCCTTGGCTGCGATAGCAGCCATCAAGGGGGCTTCGAGTTTTTCTTGTTTCCTTTTGTCATTCCGGGCTTGACCCGGAATCCAGGCGGATAAGGAAGCAATATTGACCTGGACTCCGGCTCGGAGGCCGGAGTGACAGATAAAAAAA
>UQFU01000037.1 GCA_900540425.1 uncultured Alphaproteobacteria bacterium | reverse complement strand
GATACGGTTCAAACTACGGCCGCCGTCATCGCCTATTCGGTCGGCCTGCCGCTATATGTTATGGTCAAAGCCCTGTCGCCGAACTTTTTTGCCCGCGGAGATACCAAAACTCCGGTCAAATACAGCATTGTCGTTTTTGCCTTCAACATTCTGTTTATTCTCATCCTGATGCAGTTTTTCGGACATGTCGGCGTTGCCTGCGCCACCACGCTCGCCGCTTTTGTCTCCTTTGCCCAATATGTACACGGATTAAAAAAACGCGGGTATTGGGAGTTTTCGCCGCAGCTGATTCGCAAACTGGGCAAAATTGTCGCCGCTTCTTTGCTGATGGGTGCCGCAATCCTGCTGGCGGAATACCTGCTTAACCTGTGGCTGAACGATTGGCTGCTCCTGGGTTTTGGCATAAAAATCCCCATTTTGACGGCAATTTGTGCATTGGGTGTTGCAAGTTTCTGCATATCGGCTAAACTGACGGGAGCAATGGATATCGCCGAATTATTCCGGCTGTTGGTCAAACGAGGAAAGAAAAATGCCGAGCCCCAAGCTTAAAAACATTCTAAAGCAGACAACTGCTTTTCTGTCTGGAGCCGCACACGCCGTCTCTTCCCGCCCGGCACGGCGGATTATCGGCATCTTTGGCTCCTGGTGGCGGGCAATCGCTGTTTTTCTGGCTCTGGTTATGTTCCTGTATTATCCGCTTGGCGGCTGGCTGATTGAAGACATAAACACCGATACTGCGGTTGAAATCTCTCCTGCTGACGAAAATCAGTCTGCAACCGCCGAAATGATGTCTTATCTGATTCGCAGCGAAGTCAACGATAAAATCTGGACGCCCAACCTGCCTTTTTTCTTTCCGTCATATTTCCTCGACAATATGCCCAATTTTCAGCTTGGCCTGATGTCGGGCGTATCGGCCTTGTCAAAATCGATGGCCGCCCGCCTTGAAAAGAATATAACCCTCCCCGAGGAACATTATCTGCGCATGGCTTCCGAACTGCTGCAATACCCCGGAACAATCTGGATGTTTTCTCCGCAAAACAAGCTGGTTCCCGTTCCTTCAGCTCATAGCCAATACCGCAAAGCCCGCAAACAGCTGATTAAATACAATCGCAAACTCAACGACGGCAGCCTCGTCTTTTATCGCAATCCCCGCGATCTGGCCTTTTTTCTGCGTAATATCAGCGCCGGCCTGCACCAAACCGCCGTCAGACTTGAAGAACGCATCCGGGAAGAAAGCCCCTCCTGGCTGGACACAAAAGCGGATGACATCTTTTACTACGGACGGGGGCAGGCCTATGCCGACTGTATGCTGTTGAAGGCGCTTGCCCTTGACTACAAAAAAATATTGGTTGACAGCGGCGTTTACCCCGATTGGACGCGGATGCTCAAAGCGCTTGAAAACGCGGCGCAGATGTCCCCGTCAATCGTCCGCAACGGCGAAATTGACAGCTCCTTCGCCCCCAACCACCTGACAGCCCAGGGCTTTTACCTTCTCAAAGCCCGCAGCCTGATGCAGAAAATTTCCCGCAATTTGGAAAAAAACGTTTCACCGCATAAGGATTAGCTATGATTATTGAAACCCAAAACACTCCCGACGCCAATGTCGTCAATTTTTTTCCTTCCGAAAAAATCCTCAAGTCCGGCAGCGCCGAATTTGCCGACGCCAAGTCCTTGCGCAAATCGCCGCTGGCAGAAAAAATTTTTGATCTCGGCGGCATCGTGTCCGTCTTCATTACGCCGGACATGATCTCCGTCACCAAAGAGGAAAAAGCCCTTTGGAATGACCTAAAGCCACAGGTTATGGCCGAAATAATGGACCATTTCAGCCTCGGCGAAGAAGCCGTCATTCCCTCCGATGCCGCACCGAACGAAGCAGAAGTCATCCGCCAGATACAGGGGCTGATTAACGCCCGCATCCGCCCGGCGCTTCAACAGGACGGCGGGGACATCACCTTTATCAAATTCGACCGCGGAATTGTTTATGTGGAACTGAAAGGCAACTGCGCCGGCTGCCCTTATGCCGCCGTCACGCTGAAAGAAGGGGTTGAAAAACTGCTCACCACTTACATTCCGCAAGTCAAAGGCGTTGCCAACTGCAAGAAAGGCCAAACCGGAGCGCAATGATAAAAAAATATTTTTCAGCCGTCCTGATATTCCTGAGTGCTTTGCTTCCCGCTTCCGGACAAGCCGGGCAGCCGGAATCCCTTACGCTGAAAAATGTAACCGTTGAACAGTTGCGGCAAATTTACAAAAAATACGGATATGAGCATCATATTGCCGTCAAAAACGCCCAAATTCCGCCGATTTATCTTGAACATTTCCCATCTGACTATAATCGGCTTCAAGACGCTGACGAACGCAACAAATTATTTATCCGCATCCTGACGCCGCTGGCTTTGCGCGTCAACGCCGAAATTATGGCCGAACGCGCGGACATGCTCAAATTGCGGGAAAAATACCAAAAACAAAAAACCCTGTCGGCCAAAGAGCTGGAACAACTGGAAAACCTCGCCAAAAAATATGATGTCTTCACTCGTCTGAAAGGCTCTGAGAGAACCGAACTCCTGCTTAACCAACTGGCAATCAAAATCAATCAGGTTTATCCTTCCTTTCTGATTTCTGTCGCCGCCGTTGAAACTGCCTGGGGAACTTCAAGAATTGTCCGCGAAGCCAATTCGCTGTATAAGGAACTGGTCTGGCATACGCCCGAAGGACTGGAACCCCAAGGTGAAACCGAAGACCACACTTATCGGATCCGCATATTTCCGAACCTGTATGAATCCATGAAGTCTTTTGCCCTGAAGTTCAATTCCAACGTTTCATACGAACATGCGCGCTTTTTGCGGAACCTCCGCTACCGGAGCGGCATTACCCCTTCGGGAAAGAGCATCGTTCATTCCATGTTGTTTCAGTCGCCGCTGCAAAATTATATTGGAATATTGGATTATACGATTACATTTTATCAGTTGATGCTGTTGGATCAGGCGCCGCTGGCGCCGAGCCTGCCACCGCCGGAAAAAGCGCCCTGATTTTGGAGGAAACAAAAAAATTATGCTGAAAAAATTCTTAATTTTTCTACAAAAACATCTAAAGTGTAACAAAAATTTAATTAGTTTTTTGTACACATTATGAGATATAATGAATAGTGGAAACCCGTTGACGGAAGAAAGCCATGAATACGACCCTGAACACCGAAGATGTAAGAGCGCTGTCGCAAAATCTCTGTGCCGACACCAAAATAAACACGGTTCAGAAAATCAGCGCCTATTACAACGGCAACAGCCTGACGCCGCTGGGCATAAAGCTGGCCGAAGACATTTTCCGCATCCTTGCCCACGATGTTGAAATTCAGGTTCGTGAGATTCTTTCCGAAAGCTTGAAAAACTCCCATAATATACCTAAAGACATTGTCGAATCCCTGATTAATGACCAAGACAGCGTCGCCGTACCGTTCATTAAATGCTATGACAGTTTCACCCGCTCGGACTTGCTGCGAATTTTGGAACTGCCCAACATCAACAAACAAAAAGCTGTCGCCCAGCGGGCAAACCTCTCCGGAGACATTTCCCAATACATTGTCGAGCGCTGCCCTGAAGAAGTTGTCGGCGCCTTAATTTTAAATGACAGCGCCGAAATTGTTGATAAAACTTACGATTCTATTGTCAGCAAATATGCAAACAGCGATAACATTAAAAGCTGCCTGGTCTATCGGCAGGAACTTCCGATTGCCGTGATTGAAAAAATCGTCAACACCCTGTCGGAAGAGCTCAAACGCCGGCTGATTATCAATCACAACCTGCCTAATGACCTCGCCAGCGACATTGTTGAACAGGTAAAGGAAAAAACAACGTTGAAAATCTCCGCCAAATACAGTTCCGACAAACAAATCGAAGAACTCGTCCACCAGCTTTACACCGCCAACCGCCTAACCTCAACGCTGGTTGTCCGCGCTATCTGCCTCGGTGACCTGAAATTCTTTGAATATGCGCTGGTTTACTTGTCCAATACGCCGATAACCGAAGTTCGCAAAATTCTGTTCAGCAACTCAATGGACTTCATGGTTCGCAATCTGCTGCGTAAAGCTTATATTCCCAAATCCATGTTTCCGGCAGTTTTCAGCGCGCTAAAGGTTCTGCAGGAAATTCGTTTCGACGTTCAGCAAAACGACCGGGAAAGTTTCTCACACCGTGTCATTGAGCGGATTTTGTCTTTCAGCACAGCCGGAGACGAATTCAAGGAAGAAGACGTCAAATATCTTGTCTCCAAAATAAGCTAGGAGAAAAAATGAACTACGATAATGATATATCCGCTGAGGAAATCTTCCAACTGACCGACGCCCTCGCTCAGGAAAGCGATATTCTGCAAATTATCGACAAGACCATGCAACTGGCACAGCAAGCCTGCAATGCCGACGGCGTCAGCTACTACACCATCAGCGACGACAACTTTCTGCGCCTGGTATATTCGCACAGCCGCAGCTTAAAAATCCACAAACTCGGTTCGGACAATAAATATTATACCATGCCGACCTATCTGCCCGACCAGAAAAAAGTCAATCCCAAAACGATTATCGTCACCAGCGCACTTAATCAGGAGCTGATTAATACGCCCAACATCTATGCCAACGACTACGACAACGACATCTATCTCAAATGGGATGATGACATGAACTACAAAACCGTATCAATGTTGGTCATTCCGATTTTCAATTACAAAAAACGCATTATCGGCATTGCCCAGTTTATCAATGCCTTGGATATCAGCGGACGAACCATCGGCTTCTCCTCCAAAGCCCAGGAAAAAGCCCAATCCGTTTGCAGTCTTATGGTTCCTTATCTTGAAAACCACAAATTGAGCGAAGACTACGACCAGTTGCTGGAATCTTTTATTGAAGTATTGGCTCGCGCCATCGACGCCAAATCTCCCTATACAGGCTCCCATTGCCAGCGCGTCCCGGTCATTGCCAGAATGTTGGCTACTGCCGCTGTCCAGCAGGAACACGGCCCGCTCAAAAACTTTGAAATGAGCGAAGACGATTGGTATGCCCTGAATATCGCTTCCTGGCTGCACGACTGCGGCAAGGTTACCACGCCGGAATACATTGTCGACAAAGCCACCAAACTCGAAACCATCAACAACCGGATTCACGAAATCCGCAACCGTTTTGAAATTCTGCGCCGCGATGCTCACATAGATTATCTCAAAAAACGGCTCAAAAATTCCGATACTCAGGAAAATCTGCAAAATGAATTTGTTGCCCGTGTGCAAAAATTGGAAGATGACTTTAATTTTGTTGCCGACTGCAATATCGGTGATACGCCGCTGACCGACAAAGACGTCGCCCGCCTGCAGCAAATCGCCCAAATCAAGTTTATCCGCTACTTTAACCGCATGAAAGGCCTGTCCTGGGCAGAACGCGACGCCATCAGCGATGTTGAGCTTTTTTCGCACCCCAGTTATGAAAACCTGCTCCAGAACCGCGATGACCAGATAAACGCGCCGTTCAACCGCGGCGAACTTTACAACCTGACCATCCGCAGCGGAACCATCAACAAAAAAGAACGGGAAAAAATTAACGAACATATCGTTGTTACCATTGATATGCTCAAAGCCCTGCCTTTCCCCAAAGAATTGGCTAACGTCGTCGAATACGCCGGTGCCCACCATGAACGGGTGGACGGTCACGGCTATCCCAACGGGCTGACCGGAGAACAAATGTCCATCCCCGCCAAGATTATGGCCATCGCCGATATCTTCGAGGCGCTCACCGCCAACGACCGCCCTTATAAAGAACCCAAAAAACTCTCCAAAGTTTTGGCTATCATGCAGCATATGAAAAACTCCGGCCACATCGACCCCGATTTGTATGAGGTCTTTATCCGCAGCAAAGTCTATGAGGAATATGCCGCACAGTATATTTCTCCTGAACAGATTGATGCCGTCAACCCTGAGGATTATTTGTAATGCTTAAAATTTATCCCGTTTTGTGTCGCGCCGGAACCATGGACAACTATGCCTATATTTTGCAAGACGGCGCCACCGGAATTTCTGCCGTCCTTGACCCTTCGGAGCCCCAACCGATTATTCAAAAGCTTGATGAACTTGGATTAGAACCGCAATATATCCTCAACACGCATCACCATTTTGACCATACGGACGGCAACCTGGAACTCAAACAGCGCTATAAGGCCCAAGTTGTTGCCAATGCCAATGACGCGTCCCGGATTCCCGGATTCGACATCGGCGTTGCCCCGGGCAGCACTTTTATGCTCGGACAAAGCCCTGCCGAAATCATTGACGTCTCTGCTCACACTCAGGGACACATCCTTTGGTATTTTCCCCAAGACAAAGCCCTGTTTACCGGCGATACGCTGTTTAACCTTTGCGTCGGAGGTCTCTTTGAAGGAACGGCAGAACAAATGTACCACGCCTTGGCCAAAATCAAACAACTTCCCGACGACGTCGATTTTTATCCTGGGCATGAATATACCTTGGGGGGCGCCGATTTTGCCAATTATGTCAATAATGGCAACAGCAATATGAGCGAATACCTCCGGCACGCCTCTGAAAAATTACGCGCCGGATTGCCTGTATGCCCGGTAAAGCTTGGAATTGAGAAAAAATGCAACCCCTATCTCCAAGCCGATTCTTTAGAGCAGCTGAAAAAATTGCTTTAATGACAAAAATTATAGACAAAACACTTTTTGTGTGTTATATTAATTTTAATATTAAACAAACCGGAATTTGGCTATGATTGATGACAGAAGAAAAATTATTGCAGAAATTAACGGCTGGATTGAAGGACATATCCCTTTCAGAGAAAAAAACCGAATAAAAGCCGAAATCAATCGGCGAAGCAATGAAGAAATCCGGCAGCTTCAGGAGCTAATCAACAACAAGCAGGATTTGTCTCCCGATGATTTCAAGCAACGACTGCAAGAACTGAAAGAAGAACAAAAACAACAGCAAAATTCCCAGACCTCTCAACCGGAGGAAAACACAGGAGAAGAACAAATGAGCGATACTGAACAACTGACCTCTGAAGAACAGAAGTTTTTTGACGACAATAAAAATGACTTTGACGGTGCTGATATCAAAAGCATCAAAAAAGCCTACGAATTCTTCTCCAAAGATCCGGCCACTTGGAAGCAGGAATGGGCCAACTATATAGCCGCCGAAACCGATTCTCAAAATGAAAGCAATAACGAAGGCAATACTGCCACCACCATAGATGAAAACGAACCCGGTACACATGCGTCTAATGAAAATTCGGAATGGATGAATGGGTTGGTGGAACAATATCAAACAGCCTATGATGCAAACCCCCAAACCCAAAACCAATATAATATCAACGGAGAGCTTCAAGACGACGGCAGCTATCTGATCGCCATAGATCCCCAAGAAGAAGGCAAAACCGGAACCGCTGCCCAGTACTATGACCGTAACCATTTTGCCATTCGCACCAGCAAAAACAATGTTGAACCCAAAGACCAGTCTTTTGAACATTTCAAAAACCATATTGCGGTTGCCAAAGAGAACGGTTCCGACGAAATTGCCATGGGCAACACCCAATCTGCCGTTTTCCGAACCAAATTGGCCGCGGCGGTTCTGGCAACAGAGGGAATGAGCCTGCATACGCCGCTCAAAGAAACCGACAGCCTCGACTTCTCTCCCGAAACGCTCAAAGGAATCCCGGCTGAAACGCAAGGGAAATTGCTGGAATTTGCCCTCCAAAACGGTGCCGCTATCGAAAACCCGATTCTCGACTTTAACAATGAAGCCGTCAAAAACCTGCCTGAAGAATTAAAATATAAATATTTGGCAACCCTGCTGCAAAATGAAGAAACCAAAGGGCAGATCAAAAACGCTCCGGAAATTGAATTTTTTGCCAAAGATGAAAATGGCAATAAAATTGAAACTGAACGAAAAACCATTGACGTTAAAGATGCGGACGGCAATATCGTTGCACGCAACGACGGTTCGCCGCGCACAATAGAAATCATTAACTACGAACCCAACCCGGCTCTGAAAAATCTGGGAGAGGAAGAACTAACGACATTGCGAACCTTCAAACGCGAACAGCAAATCGCCCAAATTCGTAGCGATGACAACAATAAAAGCAAAGTGGAAATGCATGATAAAGTCGCCGCATTAAGACAGCAGCTGAAAGGCAAAACCGGCAAAGAGCGAAAAGACATTATCAATAATGCCAACGTCACCGAACAAACTCACGGTAAAAACTTTAATGCATATGCGAACAAATATCACAATCAACAAGGAAGAAGTTAAATCTAAAAATACCGGCATGACTGCCGGTATTTTTTTACAAACTTCATTGCAAACCGCAAAAAAATCTTGCAATTTGAAAAAAATATGCTATTAGTAAGGCATAATATTATTGAAAGTGGGGTCAAAAGCCCCGCTTTTTTGTTAGAAGGAATATCCGATGCCCCAAATGCACCCGTTGCAAAACATGCTTGAACCCGTTGTTGCCAAACTCGGCTATGAGTTGGTACGTATTTTGACCATCGGCCAAAAAAATCCGACTTTACAGATTATGATTGACCGCCTTGACGGCGAAAACATTGTTGTTGACGACTGCGCAACCGTCAGTCGCGCCGTTTCTGAACTGTTGGATGAAAAAGACCCGATCGCGGGACAGTATTCCCTGGAGGTCAGCTCTCCCGGCCTGGACCGCCCGCTCACCAAAATTGAACATTTTAAGCGATTCGCCGGCTATGAAGCCAAAATTGAAACCGCTGTTGAAGTCAGCGGCCGCAAACGTTTCAAAGGCTGCCTCGGCGAAGTTGATTCGGAAAACCGCATCCATATCAATATGGACGGCACCGATTATGCCATTGCTTTTGCCGATATCAACAAAGCAAAATTAATCATTACCGATGAGCTGCTCGCCGCTGCGGCGGAAGCTCAGGAAATCGAACTTTAATCTATCTGAGAGGAAAAAATGGAAAATACAGAAAATATGCCCAGACCGGAAATCATCTTGGTAGCCGATACCGTCGCCCGGGAAAAAAACATTGACCGTGAAGACGTCTTCACCGCCATGGAAGTTGCCATTCAGAAGGCCGGCCGCTCCAAATATGGTTTTGAACACGACATCCGCGCCCAGATTGACCGCAAAACCGGGGCTATTTCTCTTTCCCGCTATCGCGAAGTCGTTGCTGACGACGCCGTTGAAAATGAAGTAACGCAGCTGACTGTCGATCAGGCGCGCGATTATGACCCCAAAGCCAAAATCGGCGACTTTATCATCGATTCTCTGCCCCCGATTGACTTCGGCCGCATTGCCGCCCAAACCGCCAAACAGGTTATTACTCAAAAAGTCCGCGAAGCGGAACGCAACCGCCAGTTCGAAGAATATAAAGAAAAAGTCGGCACCATCGTCAATGGTACGGTCAAACGGATTGAGTTCGGCAACGTTATTCTCGATATCGGCAAAACCGAAGCCATTCTGCGCCGCGACGAAATTATCCCCCGGGAAAAATTCAAAAACGGCGACCGCGTCCGCGCCTATGTTCTCGACGTTCGCCGCGAAAACAAAGGTCCGCAGATTTTCCTGTCCCGTACTTGTCCGGAGTTTATGGCCAAATTGTTTGCCTCGGAAGTACCGGAAATTTATGATGGCATTGTCCAGATTGTTTCCGTTGCCCGCGACCCCGGCTCCAAAGCCAAAATCGCCGTCAAAACCGATGACATGACCATTGACGCCGTCGGAGCCTGCGTCGGTCTGCGCGGCATTCGCGTCCAGGCCGTCGTTACCGAATTGCAGGGCGAGAAAATTGACATCGTCCCCTGGAGCGAAGACAAAGCCCAATACATTGTCAGCGCTTTGGCTCCCGCCGAAGTTACCAAAGTTGTCCTCGACGAAGAAAACAGCCGCATAGAAGTTGTCGTTCCTCAAGAACAGTTTTCAACCGCTATCGGCCGCCGCGGCCAGAATGTCAAGCTGGCTTCCCAGCTTTTGGGCTGCGATATCGACGTCTTGACCGAAGAACAGGAACAGGAGCGCCGTTCTAACGAAAACAAAGTCCGTTCTCAGCGCTTTATCGAAGCTTTGGATGTTGACGAAATGATTGCCCATTTGCTGATTGCCGAAGGATTTTCAACGGTAGACGAAGTTGCCTTGGTTCCCCTGAGCGAACTGGCAGAAATTGAGGGCTTTGACGAAGACGTGGCCACCGAGCTGCAAAAACGCGCTCAGGCATTTATCGCCAAACGCAATGCCGAATTTGAAGAAAAGAGCAAATCTCTGGGCATTGACGAGAAGCTTCAGCAGATTGAAGGTTTGGATCAGGATATGCTTTTGACATTAGCCGGCAAAGGTGTTAAAACCATTGATGACTTGGCCGACCTGGCTGCCGACGAGTTGATTGAGGTTTTGGGTGAAAATACCCTTTCCGAAACCGAAGCCAACAAGATCATCATGGCTGCCCGTGCTCATTGGTTTGAGAACGAAGAAACCGCAAAGGAAGAAAATAATTAATGAAAAAAGACGGCGAAAAGCGGAAATGCATTGTCAGCGGCAAAGTGCTGGAGAAAAACCTTCTCCTGCGCTTTACTGTCCTGCCTGACGGCCATCTGGTTCCGGACTTCAAAAAAAAGTTGCCCGGCACCGGAATTTACGTAACTGCCAATCGGGACATGCTTTCCGCCGCCGTTGCCAAAAACCTTTTTTCCAAAACCCTGAAACAAACAGTCAGGATTGCGCCTGATTTTGTTCAAACCATTGAGCAGCTGCTCAAAAAACACGGTCTGGATATGGTTTCCCTTTCCCGCAAGGCCGGAATTCTTCGTACCGGCTATGAAAAAGTGTCCGAACTGATCAAAAAGGGGCGCGCCGCATTTATATTGGAAGCAGCAGACGCCGGCAGCGACGGACACAACAGGATATTATCGTTGGCACATGACCTGGAAATTTTTAATATTTACACAGTTGAGGAGTTAGACAAGGCATTAGATAAAAACAACACGGTGCATATTGCATTCGAAAAAAGCGAAATGGCGAAAACGGTCGAAGGCGAATTTCGCAAAATCAGCAATTTTCTAAACTCAACGCAGATTACAGCAGATACGGAGAACAAATTATAATGACAGAAGATAATGCAGGTTCCAAATTAACATTATCGGGAAAATCCACACTAACCCTCAAAAACCTCGGCAGCAAAAAGCCCGAAGGCTCCAAGGTGGTTCAGGTTGAAGTACGCAAAAAACGCGTTATCAGCCCGACACCGGCCGCCGCAGCTCCCAAGGTTGAAATTGACGAAGCAACCGCAGCCAAGCTGAAACTTATTGCCGAAGCCAAAGAGCACGAAGCCAAACGCCGCCAGGAAGAAGAAGAAAAAGCCGCCCTGCGCCAAAAACAAAAAGAACAGGAATTAAAAGAAAAACAGGAACAGGAAGCCAAGGCCAAAGCCGCCGCGGAAGAAAACACCCGCCCAAAACCGCAGGCCAAAGCTGCCGTCGCGGCCGAACCGGTTGCGCCGCAAACGTCTTCCGATGACAAAAACTTCAAATTCAAAGATAAAAAATCCAAAGATTATGAAGACGAAGATGACGAAGACGATGACTTCCACAATCGCAAAAAGAAAGTCGAAAAGACAGCCACCCGTGAAGACGTCTTTGAACAGGAACGCAAAAAGGTTATGAAGCGCAGCTTTGAACCGCAGCGCCGCAGCGGCAAGCTCAACCTCAATGCCATTGGCGGCGATGATGACGACGATTACGGCTTCGGGGGGCCGCGCCGCCGCTTTAAGAAAAAACAACCCAAGCCTGCAGCTCCGGTTCAGCCGCAGGAAAAGATTATCAAAGAAGTTATCATTCCCGAAATCATCACCGTTCAGGAATTGGCCAACCGCATGGCCGAAAAAGGTGCCGAAGTCATCAAAAAGCTGATGTCCTTAGGCGTTATGGCCACCATCAACCAACCGATTGATGCCGATACCGCACAAATCATTGTCGAAGAATTCGGACACAAATTCAAACGCGTTGCCGAAAGCGATGTCGAAATCGGGTTGGGCGGGCCGGAAGACACGCCGGAAAACCTAAAACCCCGTCCGCCGGTCGTGACGGTTATGGGACACGTTGACCACGGCAAAACCTCTTTGCTCGACGCATTGCGCGAAACCAACGTGGCAGCCCGCGAAGCCGGCGGCATTACCCAGCACATCGGCGCTTACCAAATCCAGGTTGAAACCGGTGACAAAATCACCTTTATCGACACGCCGGGACACGAAGCCTTTTCGGAAATGCGCGCCCGCGGCGCCAAAGTAACCGATATCGTCGTCTTGGTAGTTGCAGCCAATGACGGTATTATGCCGCAAACCGTAGAAGCTATCCGTCATGCCCAGGCCGCCGAAGTTCCGATTGTTGTTGCCATCAACAAAATCGACCTCCCCGGCGCTGATCCGATGAAAGTTAAAACCGCCCTCTTGCAGCACGGCATTGCTGTTGAAGAAATGGGCGGAGAATGCCTCTGCGCCGAAGTTTCCGCCAAAAAGCGCATCAACATCGACAAACTGGTCGAAGCAATCCTGCTTCAGGCCGAAATTCTCGACCTCAAAGCCAATCCCGACCGGACGGCCGAAGGAGCGGTTATTGAAGCCAAAATGGAAAAAGGCCGCGGCAGTGTTGCAACGGTTTTGGTTCAAAAAGGAACGCTCCATATCGGAGACGTTATCATTGCCGGAAAAGAATGGGGCCATGTCCGCGCCATGTTTAACGAAACCGGCCACAAGATTTTTGAAGCCGGACCGGCTACTCCGGTTGAAGTTCTGGGCCTTCAGGGCACACCGTCCGCCGGCGACGATTTTATCGTCGTCAAAGACGAAACCCAGGCCAAGGAAGTGACCGGTTACCGTATCCGCAAAGAACGCGACGCCAAACTGGTCAAGAGTGCCAAATCAGCCATGGAACAGATGCTTGATAAGATCAAATCCGGCGAATCAAAACATCTGCCGGTTATTATCAAAGCCGATGTTCAGGGATCTATTGAAGCCATTGAGGGAACCATCAAAAAACTCTCCAACGATGAGGTCAGCGTCCAAATCCTGCACTCTGCCGTCGGACCGATTTCTGAATCTGATATCTCCCTGGCGAAAGCTTCCAATGCTCTGGTTATCGGCTTTAACGTCCGTGCCATTCCTCAGGCGCGCGATGCCGCCCGGCGCGATGGAATTGACATTCGCTACTATTCCATCATCTACGATGTTGCAGACGACGTCAAGAAAGGCCTGGAAGGCCTGCTCTCTCCCGAACTCAAAGAAAAGATTCTGGGATATGCCGAAATCCGCGAGGTCTATAACATCACCGGCGTCGGCAAAGTTGCCGGCTGCATGATTACCGAGGGCATGGTCAGACGCGGCGCCAAAGTCCGCCTGCTGCGCGACAACGTTGTTATCCACGACGGCAGCTTAGGCCAGCTCAAACGCTTCAAAGACGACGTCAAAGAAGTCAAAGAAGGCTATGAATGCGGCATGAGTTTTGAAAATTATAATGACATTCAAAAAGGCGACTTTATTGAATGTTATGAAATTGAAGAAATCGCCGCCACTTTATAAATAAAGTCTTCGCCCCCAAACAAATAAAACGGCACCACCCACTGTGATGCCGTTTTATTTAATACACGAACTTCCGCTTTAGCGCAAAGAACATTGCTCCTAAAATCTGCCTTGACAATCTTCGCAGCAGCCTCTCCACGAGTCAACATCGCATGAACCGGCCGATGAACTCGGTCGAATCCCCTGTGCCTGACAAGCCTGAGCTCGGCTCTGATATTCGCTGGCACAATTAACACCGCTGAAACTGCTACATGAAGAACCATTATAATAACCGGAAACAGAACAAGTTTTAGCCGCAGCAGGCTTAGTATAGCTGCAGTTCCACCCGGAATAAGTCGAGCAGTCGGAACGTCTCCCGGTGCAAGAGGAACAAGACCAGCCGGTTCCGGTTTGTTTGGACGAATGAGAGCAGGAAACCACCGAGCAGGTTTTGGCCTCGCAGGTATAGTGAGTTGTTCCCGAACAATCCTTGCAGGAAGATTTTTGGGTTTGATTGCTTGAGCAGGGGGAAGTCTGCCCGGAACAGGAAGCGCTTCCGCCGGCGACGCATGTTGCCCCTTTTTTCTTGCAGGAATAGAGTGTTGTTCCGGAGCAGTTTTTGCAACTTCCGGTCTGTTCTTCATCGCTCGCACAAGACGATTTTCCGGAACAGGAAGCGCTTCCTCCCGAAACACAGGTGCTCCCGCCGGAGGATCCCGAACTTCCGCCGCCGGAGGAAGATGAACCGGAAGAGCCTGAAGAAGAGGAGCCCGAACTCCCGGAACCAGAAGAAGAACTCGAACCGGAGGAC
>UQFU01000036.1 GCA_900540425.1 uncultured Alphaproteobacteria bacterium | reverse complement strand
CTGCCACAATCGAAGTCGCCTGCGACAGCGAAAAACAAACCATTGCGGTAATCATGCTTAAATTGGTAAATATGACGAAGGTGGCCATAATCTCTTCGCCCAGCCAGCCGGCAAAGTTGCTGACAATCGAATAAGAACCGTTTGTTGCCATAATCGTAATAGCAATGCCGTAACCCAACTGGCGGGTTGTCCGGCTGTCCGTCCACCAGGTCTTGTATTTGCGGTCGAGCCCGAAACGTTTGTTCAGTTTGGGGTTCTTTTCCATTTTGTGGATATAAAGCAGAATGTAAACCACCAGAAAAATCCGCACAATCAGCGTAGAAGTCGCTGATCCGCGGGCGCCGAGTTCGGGAAACCCGAGCAGGCCGTAAACCAAAACCGGATTGATGATGATGTTGATAATATTGGCGGCAACTACGCCATACATGCCGATGTGCGGCCGCCGGATAGATTGCAGAAAGAAACTGGAATTGACGAATATCAGTACAAAAGGGATAGAAAGCGAAAAAATCAGCAAAATCTCGCCGCTGTGCGCCACCATTTCTTCGCTTTGCCCGAGCAGGCGCAGAACCGTCTGGCCGTTAATGCCGATAAAGGTAAAAATAATCGAAAGAAAAACCAGATAGCGCTTGCCTTCGTTATAGATTTTGCCGCAGGAGGCAAATTTGTGGGCGCCGAATTTTTGCGAAGATTTGATCAGCACGCCCTGCAACAGCCCGATGGGAATAGTGAACAGCAGCGAAAAAATGGCGTTGGCCAAGCCGATGTAGGCCAACTGTTCCGTATTGTAGTGTCCGACAATAATCGTGTCGACAATCCCCATCAGTCCCATTGCCACAAATGATGTGGTAATCGGCAGCGAAAGTTTGAGGATTTCCAAAGTCTTCTTTTTTAGTGCAGGCGATAGTCTCATGTTCAGTTCTTATTCCGTTTAGTGCAGCACTTGGGCAATATCGTCATTCCGGCTATACTCTCCGTCTTTTTCGGAATCTTTTCAAGCCTTTTTTGCCAGCTATCCCCTTATTCGGGGCAAATTTTTCTATGAAAGGCGGCGTTTTTTCCGCTGCCGGAAAAAAATAAGGTTTCGGGTACCGAAAATCCGGTTAATAAGTCGGCAAAGTCTTGACAGGACAGAGATTTGTAGTATTCCTAATCCCGCTTTTTTTTACAGAGAGAAAATTTTGAGTCGAGTTAAGGTTGAAATGTTGAAGAAATATTTTGGCAGCCTGTTGGCCGCTTATGGGCACAATTTTGCCCCCAAATTGTTTGAAGTTATGAAATCCGGATATAATATGGGCTATTTCCGCCGTGACTGCGTTGCCGGGCTGACGGTTGCGGTTATTTCCATACCGCTGGCCATGGCGCTGGCAATCGCCTCCGGGGTTAATCCCGCCCAGGGATTATATACGGCAATCGTTGCCGGTTTCTTTATTGCCCTTCTGGGCGGCAGCCGTTTTCAAATCGGCGGGCCGACCGAGCCTTTGTGGTGGTTATTTTCAGCGTTATCCAGAGCCACGGCTATCCGGGATTGGTTGTAGTTATGGTTCTGGCCGGTCTGATTTTGATTTTGGCCGGTTTGCTGCGGCTGGGAACCTATATCAAATATATTCCCTATCCGGTCGTCGTCGGCTTTACGGCCGGTATCGGCCTGCTGCTGATTTCAACCCAGATTAAAGACCTGCTGGGGCTGAAGATTGATTCTGTCCCGACCGATTTTCTGCAAAAGTGGAAAGTTTATCTTACCAATCTTAATACCTTTACTTTTGCATCGCTGTTTATTTCCGTTTTTTCCTTTGCCGCCATTTTTCTGGTCAAATGGAAAAAGCCCAAATATCCGGCCTATTTGGTCAGCGTTGTCGGTGCCACGCTGCTGGTGGCGGTGTTTTCGCTTTTCGGCATAAATATTGATACGATTGGCAACAAGTTCGGCGGCGTGCCGCATTTTCTGCCCAAGCCCGAATTGCCTGATTTTGATATCCACCTGGCTCTCCAGGTGATGCCGAGCGCGCTGACGATTGCTTTTTTGGCCGGAATTGAATCTTTGTTGAGCGCAACGGTAGTCGACGGTATGAGCGGCGATAACCATAATTCCAATGCCGAGCTGATCGGGGAGGGCGTTGCCAATATTGCTTCCGCCATGTTTATGGGCGTTCCCGCAACCGGCGCCATCGCCCGTACCGCCACCAATTTCAAGGCCAATGCCTATTCGCCCTTGGCCGGAATTATGCAAAGCGTGTTTCTGATTCTGTTCATGCTTCTGCTGTCGCCGGCCGCCAAATATATTCCGTTGGCCTGCCTCTCGGTGGTCTTGCTGATTATCGGCTGGAACATGCTGAACCTCGATAAGATGTACAAGCTGATGACCGGTCCCAAAGGCGATCGCTATACGCTGCTTGTCACGCTGCTGTTGACGGTGCTGGTCGATTTAAATACGGCGATTAGTGTTGGTTTTATCATGGCTAGTGTTATATTTATGCATCGGATGAGTAAGGAAATTGAAATCGCCAATGACGAAACCGTTCTGGACGACCGCGGCGGCGGACGCGATTTGACCCAGATTCTTCATGAAAAAGGGGTAATGTCGCTGCGTATGTCCGGCCCATTGTTCTTTGGCGGCGCTTCGCAGGTGTCAAATTTTCTGAAAAAAATTGATAAAAAGCCCAAGGTTTTGATTTTGCGCATGGGCTATGTTCCGGTTGTGGACGCTACCGGTGCCAACATCATTACCGAGTTTGTGAAAAAACTGAGCAAATACGATACCAAAATCATTTTTTCCAATCTCAAAAAACAGCCGCGGCGCGTTTTGCACGATGCCCTGAATCAGGACGGCATTACGCATCTGAACATCTCAACCGCCAGCACTTTTGAAAATGCGCTCAAAATGGCCAAGCGCTATCTCAAAAAGTCGCAGGATAATAATATTGAAAAAGCAGTTGATTTAAAATCATGACACTTTAATATAATAAAAAATAATTTTAATCGAAAGGATTAACAAAATGAGCATTCTTCTCGCCTTGATATTGGCCGTTGCCTTCAGCGGCAACGCTATGGCCAATCCGGCCTGTGCCGTCTGTACCATAGCCGTCGGCGCTTCCTTGGAAATTGCCCGCAAACTGGGCGTAGATGACAGCGTCGTCGGCGTTTGGGCCGGGGCGCTGCTGGTGATGATTGGTTTTTGGACTATCCGTTGGTTTGATAAAAAAGGCTGGAATTTCCGCGGCCGCGATTTTTGGATTATCGCCGTCAGCGTGGCCATGATAGGCTTTATGTATTTGGGCGAACTGAGCTATTCTCCGGAGGCAATTCTCATCTTCTATCTGGATCCGTTCCTGTTCAGCACTTTGGTCGGAGCCTTGGTTATGTACTATTCCTCGGAGTTTTATCAGTGGATGAAGATGAAAAACGGCGGCCATGCTCATTTTCCGTTTGAAAAGGTCGTAGTTCCCGTGGTTGCTTTGCTGCTGGTCAGCGTCTACTTCAATTATTTTCCGCTATGCCAGACGGCTGTCGACGGTGCCGAATTGTACAACTTTTAGAGTCGCAAAAACGGTTTCGGCTTATAAACAAAAAAGTCCTTCCTCGCGAAGGACTTTTTTTGTTCTCCATAACTGTTTGTATTTGCCTGACAAAAAATTGCCAAAAATATATCTTGACCCGCCGGGGGATATATGATATAAAAAATACAAATATTTTTTATTATTAATCAAAAAAAATTTTTTTTATTATGTTTACACGTTTAATTTTTCCGGCGTATTTTAGTGAAGTTTTTGTTCGTTTTAACCGCAGCAACCCCAAGCGATTGCCCAAATCGGTTAAAGATAAGGTCGATAGCGGCTGGCTCGATTCATATTTGGCGCATAACTTTTTGGCAGCTTATATGAGCGGGAAGGGAATAGTTCCGATGGAATTGTTGCAGTTCGGTACCATCACGATGACCGCCAAGCGTGACAAAAGCGTCACTTTTGATGAGCGCTTAGAGGAAAGAAAGCAGTACTATTGTTGGAAGATGTACTGCAAACAAGGAGAAGTTTCTTTGAATTTGGTTCTGGTCTTGGGAGAAATAACCGAGGCGATGAAAGAATTTAATGAAAAGAAACCTAAAGAACAGCTTGAAACGGTAATTTGTAATTTATCATAAACTGTTCAGAAAGCTTCGTTGTGAAATGCAGCTTTCTTAAACCCCGCAAAAAATTGAACTGTCCCTCGAAAGTTGGACAATTCAAAATTGCGGGGTTTTTTTTATATAACAGTCTGTACAACAGGTGCGCGGGCAGCGCCTGCACGGCGGGAGCGAATACCCCGCTACTTTGGTTTGAGTGCCCTGAATCCGCGTTGCTTATAATGTGCACTATCTCGGTTTGCCAATAATGGTTACCATTTGGCGCGGCAGCATCCGTTACTCAATAACTGTCACCCCTCGTTTTTTCGCCAGAAAAAACGTCAGAGGGTCTGCGAGTTTTTTATCATAATGTGACTAAGCGAATATTGGTGGTTGAGGAAATAGGGAAATTCGCAGATTCCTGGACGATTGCTTCGCAATCGAGGGATAATACTCATATAACTGTCATTCCGGGCTTGTTTTTTTGCTGTCATTCCGGGATTGTTTTTTTTACTGTCATTCCGGGCTTGACCCGGAATCCAGGTGCTAAGGAATCAATATTAACCCGGATACCGGCTCGGAGGCCGGCATGACAGGAAGAGGAAAATTCGCAGATCACCAGCGAGGAGAGGATTTCGCCGGCGTGCGCATGACGGTACTTGGGGACGGCATTGGCGTTATCAAAAAATTATGCTTGCATTTTCTCCTATTTGTTTTAAACTCATTCTCGCAGTTCAGAGATGAGCTGTGGTGTCTCAAAAACATCTTACTGATAATTTCCATCTTGTGGTGGAGTCTGCGGCATAAGTGCGCTTTGCGTATCGAAGAAGCAGGACTGTGTCAGTACAGTTTTTGAGCTCCGCCGCCGAGGATTTTTCCAAGGCGGTTTTGTTTTAACCCAACAAAACAGGAGCTGAAATGAAACAATTTGTACGATCTGAATATAAACGTTTTCGGAGGCAAATCGGGGCGCTGGTCAAAAACGTCCGCCTTGCTGACGGCATGAGCCGCCGCGGCGTTTGCGAAACTCTCAACATTCCCGATGTCGAACAGTTGATAAACATCGAGAGAGGGAGGTTTACCGGTATGTGGAAGTTGATTAAGATATTGGAATTCTTCGGCTATACCCTAAATGTCCATTTGGAAGCGATTGACGATAATCAAAACTATGAAATGCGCCGGAAACAAGCGCAGGATTCCATTCGCGGTTTTTATTATGCTTGTGCGCTTTGCTTAAAGGAACTGAGAGGGGCTTATCATTATTCGCGTGAACGGCTGGCGGAGATGAGCCATATTCCGGAAGAGAGGATTAAGGCTATAGAAGAACAGGATTATCCCTATCCGATAGAGGATTTTTGCTCCCTGATGGTTTTTTTTGAGCGCGCAGCGCTTCCCAGCCTTGTTCCCATTGGCTGAAAAAACAAAAACTCCCCAATGCGGGGAGTTTTTTGTTGTACAAAACGTTTCAGAGACAGTCTTCTTTCGGCAAAAAATATGGATAATTTCCGACAGGGGTTGATTTGCGATAATACGTAATCGTATGGTATTGAAATTTTTCATCAAGATTTTCGCACCATTTCACGTCTCTCAATTCGATAATTGCAAATTCAATGTCTTCTTTATCATGTATTTTATAAATAAGATGCTTGTTATAACCAGCGCTCTCTCCGTTTCGAACGGTGCCCGAAAGCTGCCAGACATAATAAATTTCTCCTTTTTCAAAATACGGATAACTTTTTCTCAACTGAATTGCCATTGGCGTTATATCTGAAACATCATACGCCAAATCAAGATCTTGTGTCAGGTCTTTGAGACTTTTAATTACCCTGGAAGACAACAAATGCTTTTTAATAATTTTTGGTACCATAAAGCCTAAATTTTAAAATGATATAATATTTTGTGCATATTAAGACATGTCTTTTCCTAAAAATCAAGGCCTTTTGTGAAATTTTTAATCAAACGGCTTAGTGATTTTCTGTATCGCTGATAAACCGGTAAACAAAAAACCCCGGGCAGCCGGGGTTTTTGTGTCTGAAGTTATAGCGCTTTGCGAATTGCCTCAATCGCTTCGCCGATTTTGCTGCCGTCGGGGCCGCCGGCCTGCGCCATGGCGGGGCGTCCCCCGCCGCCCGTCAAGTTTCCGCCGCCGCCGCTGCCGCCGACTGCCGTTGAGGCGATTTTAACCAGTTCGACCGCCGAATATTTGTTAATCAGATCCTTGGTAACGCCGACCACAATCGAAGCCTTGTCATCTTTGTTGGTAGCCAGAACGACCACGCCGGAACCGATTGTCTTGTTGATTTCATCAATAAAGGCTTTCAGTTCTTTGGGGTGAATGTTGGGAATCTCACGCCCGATAAACTTGACGCCGTTGACGGTTTCAACCTTGTCCTGATTGTCGGCCGCTTTGTTGCTGACAAAAGATTTCTTGAGATTGAAAATATCGGCTTCCAGCTTTTTCTTTTCTTCCAGCAGGGAATGTATCCGCGCTTCAATGTCGTTAAAATTGGATTTCAGAGCCTGCCCGACCCGGTGCAGCTTGTCTTCAATCCCCTGGACAAACAGTTCCGCGCCCGGTCCGGTAACGCATTCCAAACGCCGAACGCCTGCGGCAATCGCCGATTCCGAAACAATGTTGAAATAACCGATGTCCCCGGTGCGTTTGACATGCGTGCCGCCGCACAGTTCAATCGAGAAGGGGCAGTCTTTTTCGCCCATCATAATCACCCGGACTTCATCTCCGTATTTTTCGCCGAACAAAGCCATCGCACCCAGCTCAACAGCTTCGTCTTTGCTCATCAGGACGGTATGTACCGGAGCATTGGCACGGATAAGGGCGTTCACCTCGTTTTCAATTTCGCGCAGTTCGGTTTCGCTGATTTGTTTGTTGTAGGCAATGTCAAAACGCATTTTGTCGTGGGCAACCATCGAGCCTTTTTGAGTGACCTGCTTGCCGTATTTGTTTTGCAAAACATGATGCAGAATATGCGTGACGGAGTGGTTGGCGGCCGTTGCGGCGCGGTGCGCCTTGTCAACCTCAAAACTGGCCGTTTCGCCGGTTTTGGCCTCTCCGCCGAGCAATGTGCAATAGTGGACAAACAGGCCGTCAAGCTTTTTCTTGACGTCATTGACCGCGGCCCGGAAACTGCCGTTTGAAACAACCCCGGTGTCGCCGAGCTGTCCGCCGGATTCGCCATAAAACGGCGTCTGGTTGGCAATCAGCTGGAAAGTGCCGCCGGTTACTTGGGAAACCTCTTTGCCGTCTTGAACCAGGGCGGTAACCATGCCGTCGCTTTTGAGCGTGTTATAGCCGAGAAATTCGGTTGCGCCGAGTTTGTCTTTCAGCTCAAACCAGATTTTTTCGGTTCCGGCATCGCCCGATCCTGCCCAGTTTTTGCGGGCTTCGGCCTTTTGGCGTTCCATGGCGGCGTCAAACCCTGCCACGTCAACTTCAATATTTTTGTTTTTAAGCGCATCTTGTGTCAGATCCAGCGGAAATCCGTAAGTGTCATAGAGCTTGAAAGCGGTTTCGCCCGAAAGCTTGTCTCCCGCTTTCAGACCTTCCGTTTCGGCATCAAGCAGGCTCAGTCCTTTTTCCAGGGTTTTGCCAAACCGGGTTTCTTCCATCTTCAGGGTTTCGGTAATCAGCCCTTCGGCGCGATAAAGTTCCGGATAAGCTTCCCCCATTTGCTCTTGCAAAGCAGGTACCAGCTTGTACATCATCGGTTCGCTTACCCCGAGCATGTGGGCATGGCGCATCGCCCGGCGCATAATCCGGCGCAGAACATAGCCGCGTCCTTCATTGGAGGGCAGAACGCCGTCGGCAATCAGGAAACAGGTCGAACGCAGATGGTCGGCAATAACGTTGTGCGAAGCCTTAAGCGGACCGTTCGGATCCGAATTGGCAATGTCGGCAATTGCCTTAATCAGCTTTTGAAAAATATCAATTTCAAAATTGGAATGGACGCCCTGCAAAATGGCGGAAATGCGTTCCAGCCCCATGCCGGTGTCAATCGACGGGCGCTTGAGCGGAACACGGGTACCGTCCGGCAGGTCTTCAAACTGGTCAAAGACCAGATTCCAGATTTCAATCCAGCGGTCGCCGTCTTCTTCCGGCGTTCCTGGCAGTCCGCCCCAGACTTCCGGACCGTGGTCATAAAAGATTTCGGAGCAGGGACCACAGGGGCCGGTATCGCCCATTTGCCAGAAGTTGTCTTTGGTGGCAATGCGGATAATCCGGTCGTCGGGAAGTCCGGAAACTTTTTTCCAAATATTGTAAGCCTCGTCGTCGTTATGATAGATGGTAACGGCCAGCCGGTCTTTCGGCATGTCAAAATCTTTGGTCAGAAGTTCCCAGGCCCAGCGGATGGCATCGTCTTTGAAATAGTCTCCGAACGAAAAGTTGCCGAGCATTTCAAAAAAAGTATGGTGCCGCACGTCATAGCCGACGCTGTCAAGGTCGTTGTGTTTCCCGCCCGCCCGAACAGATTTTTGGGAAGTCGTCGCTCGGGTATAATCGCGGGTTTCGTTGCCGGCCAAAATGTTTTTGAATTGCACCATTCCCGAATTGGTAAACATCAGTGTCGGATCGTTGTCGGGAACCAGAGAACTCGACGGCACAATCTTATGCCCGTTCTTGGCAAAAAAGTTTAAATAGGTGTTTCTGATTTCTTTTAGCGTAACTGTCATTTTTACTTCCCAAAAATAAAAAATTATTAACCTCGCTAAAATAGAACAAAGACGAGAGCTTGTCTATATTTTTTTTACAAAAAATGACGCTTTTTCTCCGCATTGGAATCAGAAGATAAACCCAAGGTTTAAATATGTGGCAAACAGCAGCCAGGCAAAATAGAAATAAAGCAGCCGCGCTGAGAGAATGTCGCGTTTTCTCAGCCGCATGAGCATCAGAAAAACGGTGGCGTCCAGCATCAGGATAACCAACAGCCCCATCAAGGCATTTTGCATGGCAAAAAAAGTCATGCACCACAAAACCTGCAATGACAGCTGCATGACAAACAAAATCAGAATGTTGCTTCCGGCCCGGTAATACAAAATCCGGTATCCGGCAATCAGCAGCGTGGCATAAATAAATGACCAGGCGACCGGAAACACATAGGCCGGCGGCGTGAGCGGCGTCTTGTCTGCCGCCGGATACCAGCTCTGCGTCCCCATGTCGGTAAAATATTTGCTTCCGGCCAGCGTCAGCCCGACCAAAATCAGACTCAACAGCATAAATGAAATTTTTTTCAGCATTTTCAGATTCCTTATCATGTTATATTAATTTTAAATAATAAGCGTAAGGAGTATTGCAATATTATTTTAAAGATGTAAAAATACCACACAATAAAAAATTGATTTTCAGAAAGAGGAATAAAGTGTCACATAAACGCAAAGACGGCATAACGATTTATGAGCCGGAAGATTTTGAAGGAATGCGCAAAGCCGGAAAGCTGGCCGCAGAATGTTTGGACTATCTGACGCCTTATGTCAAAGTCGGCGTCTCGACCGGAGAGCTGGACGATCTTGCCCGCGAGTTTATTTTGGCCCGCGGCGCGATTCCTTCCTGCCTCGGTTATCGCGGCTATACCAAAACCCTGTGCATTTCCATCAATCATGTTATCTGTCACGGTATTCCGAGCTATGAGCGCAAACTGGCCGACGGAGATATACTGAATATCGACGTTACCGTTACGCTGGACGGTTGGTTCGGAGATACCAGCCGCATGTATTATGCCGGGAAACCCAAATTGAAGGCAACCAGGCTCTGCGACGTGACGTACGAATGTCTGATGCGCGGCATTGATGTCGTCAGGCCGGGTGCCCGTATGGGGGATATCGGGGCCGTTATTGAAGAATATGCCCACAAATACGGCTATTCTGTTGTCGATATGTTCTGCGGCCATGGCCTGGGACGGGTTTTTCACGATGCCCCGAACGTCATGCATTGCGGCCGCAAAGGAACCGGCCCGCTGATTGAAGAAGGAATGTTCTTTACGATCGAGCCGATGATTAATATCGGCAAAAAAGAGGCGATTATCCTGGCCGACGGTTGGACGGCCACCACCCGCGACAAGTCGTTGTCGGCGCAGTTCGAACATTCGCTGGGCGTCACCAAAGACGGCTGCGAGGTCTTTACCTATTCGCTCAAAGGCTATGACAAGCCGCCCTATAAGGTTGAGTAGCCGATGAACGGGACTGATCGGAAAATGCCGGAAGACAAGCCGGATTATCTTGGTCATCGCCAAAGGCTGAGAACGCGCTTTTTGGCAACAGAAGGCAAAGACATGCCAGATTATGAGTTTCTGGAATTTCTGCTGACGATGTCAATTCCCCGACGCGACGTCAAACCGCTGGCAAAACAGCTGATTAAGAAATTCGGCAATTTTGCCGGCGTTGTCAATGCCGAAAGCAAAGAGCTTTTGGCTTTTTCGGGATTTAAGGAAAGCAGTCTCGCTTTGCTCAAAGCCGTTCGGGAAGCCACTCTCCGGGTACAATGGCAAAATCTGAATGCCGAGGACGGCCACCTGCTCAACAACTGGGATTTGGTTGTCGACTATTGCCGCAGCAAAATCGGTTATGGAAAAATTGAACAGTTTATGATTGTTTACCTGAATTCCAAATTGATTCTGCTTGGGAACGAAATCCAGCAGCGCGGCAGCCTGAACCATGTTTCGATTCACCCGCGCGAAGTGATAAAGTCGGCCATTGAACGCGGCGCCGGAGCAATCGTTATTGCTCATAACCATCCTTCCGGGGTTGTCAAACCGTCTCAACAGGATATTGCGGTTACCAAAATGATTTGGGAAGCCGGCAAACTGGTTGACATAGATTTGCTCGACCATCTGATTGTCAGCCGGGATAATGTCTTCAGCTTTGCGAGAGACGGGCTGATACCCTCTTCGGAACAAACGCAAACTCCCAAACAACAAAGAAAACAGAAATGAAAAAAATAAATAAGACGATGATTTTTGGATTGTTAATGACCGCCGGATTCTTGTGGCTGGCTTTTTTCTACCGGCCGGTGCCCTGGTGGCAGGCCGACCGCAGTTCCGCAGGAATTGCGCCGTTGCCGGAAACGGAAAAGGGAGCTGTTGTCCAGGTTTATGCCGCCCGTACCTATAGTTGGCGGGGGTTTTTTAGTGTTCACAGCTGGATTGCCGTCAAACCCGAAAATGCCAAACAATATACCACTTACCAGGTTTTGGGGTACCGGCTGTATCGTTCCGGGCACAGCGTTGCCGTTGAACAGGATGTTCCTGACCGCAGATGGTACGGTGCCGAGCCGCAGTTGATTGAGGAGTTGCGGGGAGAAAAGGCTGCCCGCGCTATTCCGCGGATTCAAAAATTGGCGGCGGAATACGCTTATGACGATACTTATGTCCTTTGGCCGGGGCCGAACAGCAACACTTTTATCTCTTATATTATCCGCAATGTGCCTGAGCTGACTGTCGAACTGCCGCCTCATGCCATCGGGCGGGACTGGCTTTATGACGGACGCATCTTTGCTTTGAGCGAAAGCAAAAGCGGTTGGCAGTTCTCGCTGTATGGGCTGTTGGGGCTGACGGTCGGCCTGGGAGAAGGCGTTGAATTTAATGTGCTGGGGTTGGATTTCGGTGTTGATATTTTGCGTCCTGCCGTAAAACTGCCTTTTGTCGGCCGGATCGGCATGTCTGATCGCCCGTTGGAAGGGTAGGGATATTATGCCTCTTCAGGTTGAAATCAATCCGGAGTTTCAAAAAGCTTTAGATTTGCTTGAAGGGACAAACCAACACCTGTTTATTACCGGAAAAGCCGGTACCGGCAAATCAACTCTGCTGAACTATGCCTATGCGCACAGCGCCAAGAGGATCGTTCTCTTGGCACCGACCGGAGTGGCCGCTCTTAATATTAAAGGGCAGACGATTCACCGTTTTTTCGGTTTCCCGATTAATATCAGTCCCGCTCAAATCGAGAGCGGCGAGTTTAAACCGCGCGCTACCCGGATATATAAGCATCTGCAAACCCTGATTATTGACGAAGCGTCCATGCTGCGCGCAGATTTGTTGGATTGTATAAATATTTTTTTGCGTAAGTTCGGCCCCGATGAAAACAAGTCTTTCGGCGGCGTGCAAATGGTTTTTGTCGGCGATTTGTATCAGCTTCCCCCGGTAGTCGGGCCGCGGGAAAGAGAGATTTTTGCCGATCATTATGAAACGCCGTATTTTTTCAGCGCCGATGTCTTTCGCCAAATTCCATTGCAAGTTGTGGAGTTGAAAAAAATCTATCGCCAAAAAGACAACGTGTTTATCGGCTTGTTGAACAACATTCGCAATAATATGGCGTCGGCCGAAGATTTGCAGCGCCTTAACGGCCGGGTCGGAGCCGACGTAAACGCCGAAGGCGCCGAAGAATTCAAAATCACCCTTACCACCACCAATCAGGCGGCCGATACGGTCAACCGGCAGATGCTGGAAGCTTTGGACGGCACCTTGTATATTTCCGAAGCCGAGATTGAGGGGGATTTCGGCCAGGAATATTATCCCGCGGCTGAACGTCTGGAGTTCAAAATCGGCGCTCAGATTATGTTTTTGAATAACGATGCCAAAAACCGCTGGGTCAACGGCAGCGTCGGGCATATTGAAAGCGTCAGGTTTCGTGACGAACGCTTGAGCCATATTAATGTCCGCCTCCAGGCCGGGCAGCGCCTGGTTGCGGTGTTTCCGTTTGAATGGGAGGTCTGTAAATATAAGCTGGAAGGCAAGGAAATAATTTCCGAGGTTGTCGGGACGTTTTTGCAGTTTCCGTTTCGGATGGCCTGGGCGGTTACAATCCACAAAAGCCAGGGCAAAACCTTTGACCGGGTGGAAATTGACATCGGTCACGGAACCTTTGCCGCCGGGCAGTTGTATGTAGCTTTGAGCCGTTGTACGTCACTTGAGGGGATAAGCCTGAAAAAGCCTGTTTCTGCGCGCCATGTCATGGTTGACGAACGGATTAACGGTTTTTTGTGCCGCTATTGTGAAGATACGGCTATGCCCGAATTGCAAAAAAAGCGGCGTTTATGCCGCGCAGCCGAACAACAAGCCGAAATCGGGCTGGTTTATCGCAAGCCCGACGGGCAGAACTACCGCCGCCGGGTTGTTCCGGTAGAGGTCGGCAATGGCGTTTTGATTGCCGAATGCCGCGAAAGAAATGCCTTGCGCCGTTTTGAAATCAAACGGATTATAAATATTTTGGATTAAAACTGTATATAACTTTTATTATACAATTTAAAGTTGTAGTATTGTGAGTATCCTGTTCTCATAACTGTCTATATTCGGATATTTTTTGAGAAAAGGAAAAAATATGACACAACCCCAAATTACCATCATTACCGTGATTTATAATTTGATTCAAAATAAGCGGGAACAAACATTTCGTCAGTGTCTTCAAAGTATTCATGACCAAAATGGCGGACAGATTGAACATTGGGTCATAGACGGCGGTTCTGATGACGGGACTTTGAACATTTTGCAGGAATATGCCGGCTTGGGCTGGATAAAATATATATCCGAACCTGATAATGGCATCTACGATGCTATGAATAAAGGAGTGGCTCTGGCGCAGGGAGAATATGTCTGGTTTGTTAATTCTGACGACTATATCTTGCCCGGAGCCGTCAAAACGTTGGTTGAAGACCGGGATTTCGGAAAGGCGGATATGTTTGTCTGCGCCGTCAGCAACTTGGGGAAGAATGACCGGCGGATCTCAATCGGAATACCGCACCCGCTTGATGACGGAATTTATTTACGGGGAACGCCCCGCCATCAGGGAATGATATATAAACGTGAATTGCACCGTCGGTTTGGAAATTATGATACAAGTTATAAGATTATTGGCGATTGGGATTTTCTCCTTCGCTTCTGCAAATCCGAAAAATGCCGGATTAAATTCCTTTACCGTTCTGTTGCCGCTTTCCGTTTAAACGGATTGAGCAGCAGCAATGCCCCGGAAATCGTCCAAAAACATTTGGCAGAGAGAGGCCGGTTGATTTCTTCCTGTTTTCCGGAGTTGGATCAGGAAGATTGCGGTTTTTTAAGCCGGGCCGCCTGGAAAAGCAATAATGAAATTTATGCCTGGTTTTCTTCTCGGAAAGCGGAAAAATACAGCCCGGAATTTATCCGGGCCATAACGGGGCTGTGTCGCCGCGATGCTTTGGATAAGGCGGAAACAATACCTTTTATGGTGACCAAACGGGATATGGTCGAGCGGCTGGGGGAGGTGGCGGGTTTTGGGGCGCCTAATACGCCG
>UQFU01000035.1 GCA_900540425.1 uncultured Alphaproteobacteria bacterium | reverse complement strand
GCGCAATCCCCCAACCAGCTTACGCTGGTTGCCCCCTTCGCGCCACATCCTGGATGTTTTTCTGCGAAAAACGAGGGATGACTCTATAGGTGGATGGCTGCGTGCAATCGTGGGATGACTTTTTGGGGGACGTTTTCTTTCTGAAAACGATGGGGGATGACCTTTTAGATGATAATTGTTCTACAATCGTAAGAGGACCTGCACGGCGGGGCGCAACAGGTTATTTCCGTTTAGGCAAGGGCAAAACCTTCAGGGCGTCTTTAACCGGAATATCCGCCGGCGAAAAATTATAATTATCCAACTCTTCCGGCAGCACCCATGCCAGCCGGTCATGGTCGCTATGGAAGCAAATGTCGTAGCTTTGGGTATAGGCGTAATAAACATGCAGGCAGATTGCCCCTTGTTCATATTCATAGACGCTGTTCATGAAAAAACTTCCAACTTCAATATCCAAATGCAACTCCTCGCTGATTTCCCGGCGCAGACATTCGGGCATGGTTTCTCCCGGCTCCTGTTTTCCGCCCGGAAACTCCCATAACGCGGCATTTGACTTATTATGGCTGCGGCGGGCAATCAAAATTCTGTCGTTACAAATAATTATTCCCGCAGAAACCTGCTTCATTTAACCTCTCCTTAACCTAATAATGGCAGATTAAGGCATTATATATTGATAAGCAAGTATTTTCAGGGAAAATCATGTCAAAAATATTAAATTACTTCAGCCTGCTTCGGACTATTGTTTCGCCGTTAACCGCTTTTTTTGCCGGGACTGCCTTGGCCTGTTGCGCCTATGCCCTGTTAACTTCAACGCTCGGCTTGCGTATGGCAGAAGCTTCGGTTTCGACTTTTGCCGCCGGTATTGTTCTTTCCCTTTATTATGCCGGATATATCATTGCCTCGCTGACCTCCAATCAAATTATCAACCGGGTTGGGCATATTCGCGCTTTTTCGACTTATATTTCCCTGTTTTCGGCATTGGTTCTGATGCATTATTTTTCGGACAACCCGGTTTATTGGGGCATTTTGCGCCTGTTGGAAGGTTATTGCATGGGCTCAAGCTTTATGTGTTTGGAAAGCTGGCTGAACACCCGGGCCAACAATAACAACCGCGGGCTTTTGATGTCTTTGTACATGATTACCTCTTATCTCGGCGCCAGTACCGGGCAGCTGCTGCTCAATATTCCCGATCCGCAGGGGATTGTCATTTATATAGTCGTCTCAGTCATTTTTTCGCTGGCGCTGGTTCCGATATCGCTGACAGCGCTGCCCTCCCCGAACATTACGGTTCACAAAAGCATGTCGCTGATAAAGCTTTATAAAATATCTCCCGTCGGCGTCATCGGCTGTTTGTGCAGCGGTATATTTGTCGGCGGTTTTTATTCACTCGGCGCCATTTATGCCAATCTTATCGGTCTGGATGTGCAAATGACATCTTTATTTATGTTTTTCGGCGTCTTAGGCGGGTTATTAATTCAGTTTCCGCTCGGGCGTTTATCAGACCGGATGGACCGGCGTTTTTTGATGATGTGGATTGCCGGAATCCTTTTCTTTATTGCGCCGTGGGTACATTTTTTTGTTTCTGACGGAGTTTGGCAATTATGTACCGGTGCCTTGCTGCTGGGCTGCGGCACTTTCATTTTATATCCGCTGTCGGTTTCCCACGTCAATGACCTGATTGAAGATGATGATCGCGTTAATGCCGCGGGAATGCTGATTTTGCTGCAAAGTTTGGGGATGATTTTCGGTCCGGTGGCAATTTCTTATTTTATGCAGCATTTCGGAGCCATCAGTTTTGTTTTGGCTTATTCTGCCGTGATGGCGGGGTTTGTTTTGTTTACTCTCAAGCACATCACTTTCAAGCCGGACATCAATTATATCAATATTACGCCGACGGCACCGATGCCGATTGATACGACCCATGCTTTTCATGAATTGGCCAGTGACGACAAGCTTTCGACTTTTGCCAAAATTAAACAGGCGTTGCGATTTCGTCGCTAACGCCTGCCTTAAAGGGAAACCCAGCTTAGAATAAGCTGCGGGTAAATTCGCCCATTGATCTTGCCCCGTTGTCGGGAGATTCAATATTCCGGGCTTTTTCCTGAGAAATCATCGTCATTTGCAGCTGTGAGCCGAAATAATGGTTGATAACCCGGGTTTTTAAGAAAAATGCCTGATCATTGAAAGAGGCTTTCATAACATCGCTCAGTTTGGAAGCTTTTGCAAAATCGTCATTTTTAAACAATGCCGGAGCACAGAAAAAATATTCGCACCCTTTTTCAAAGCTGTCCTGTTTTTCAGCGGCAGTACAATAAAAACCGGCCTTGTCTTTGTCGGAAACGACCAAGGCGATTTTTTTATCGCTGCCGGAATCGTTCTTGAGGCTGGCAATTTTAACATCTCCCAGCAGGACGGTAACAACGCCTTCTTTTTCGGGTTTCCAGGTTCCCTCAATCCGGCTCATAAAGCACAGCGGGCTGAGAAGAACGCCGATAACAAACAAAATCAAAATACCAAAAAAGACCTTTTTTTTCATTCCAGTTCTCCTTTATATGTTATGCGCTCAGCAAGACCTTAGCGGCAGCCCGCGCTTCATCGGAAATAACTTCACCTGCCAGCATCCGGGCGATTTCTTCGCATTTCTCATTGCTGCAAAGCTCTCTGACCGTTGTGGTCGTGACGTTATCATTGGTTGATTTCTCAACCTTAAAGTGGTTGTTTCCCTTGGCCGCGACCTGTGGCGAATGAGTAACAACCAAAACCTGTACATCCCGTGCCAGACGGGACAAACGTTCACCGACGGCTTGCGCCGTTGCCCCGCCGATACCGGCATCAACTTCATCAAAAATCATAGTTTCTACGCTTGACGTCCGCGCCAAATTAACCTTCAGCGCCAACATAAAACGGGCAAGTTCGCCGCCGGAAGCAATTTTATTCAACGGTCCCTGCGGCGAATTCGGATTGGTGGCAACGGTAAAATAAATGTTGTCAAAGCCATTTTCATTCCAACTGCCCTCATCCGTTTTTTCAATCCTGGTAACAAAGCGGGCCTTTTCCATTTTGAGCGGCGGAAGCTCGGACATGACGCTGGCGTCAAGCTGCAAGGCGGCGGCCTTGCGGGCGGCGCTCAATTCATTGGCCGACCTGATATAAGAAAGTTTGGCTTGTTCTTCCGCTTTGCGCAATTTATTAAGGCCTTCTTCGCCAAATTCGATATTGGATAATTTCTGCCGGAAATCGGCCAGAACGCCGGGCAGCTCGTCAATCCCGACCTGGTGTTTGCGCGCCAGCCCTTTCAGCGCAAACAAACGGCTTTCAATTTCCTCAAGTTCGCCGGTATTCAGGCTGATGTTTTCCGAGGCCGCTTCAATGGCATTTACGGCTTCGCCGGCTTCTATCATTGCCTGTTCCAAGTCGTCGATAATCTCAGAATATTTGCCGCCGACCATATCGTTTACCTTATACATTGCAGACTGCGCCTGCCGTAATGCCGACTGGACATCGCAGCCCCGGGTCAAAATCCCGTAGGCATGGTTTAAGGCTTCGATAATTTTTTCGGCATTCATCAGTTCCAGGCGGCGGCGGACGAGCTCATCTTCTTCGCCGGCAACGGGATTCACTTTTTCCAATTCGCCGACCCAATGCCGGAGATTGTCCTCTTCGGTTTTGGCACGTTCTATGTCCGCTTCGGCCTGTTCTCTGGCAGCACGGGCATTTTTAAATTCGGCATAACGGTTTTTGACTTCTTCAAGCAGGGCGGCATAGCTGCCATAAGCGTCCAACACGCCGCGGTGCGATGCCGGATTGAGCAGTCCCTGGTTATCAAACTGCCCGTGGACTTCGACCAGGCAACGGCCGACTTCACGCAGCAGTTTGACGCTGACCGGCTGGTCGTTAATGAAAATCTTGCCTTTGCCCTCAGTATTTAAGGTTCTTTTGATAATCAGGCCGTCTTCGACTTCAATTTCATTTTCCGCCAACAGCCGGCAAACCGGATTATCTGCCTTAGGCAAAGCAAAAGACGCCGTAACGCTCAACTTATCCGCCCCATGGCGGATTAAGGACGTTTCGGCGCGGTTTCCCAACACTAATCCCAGAGAATCGAGCAAGATGGATTTTCCGGCGCCGGTTTCTCCGGTCAGGACGCTTAATCCGGATTGGAAATCCAAATCCAGTTTATCAATCAACACAACATTGCGAATCGATAAAGTTTGTAGCATCAGTTCTTTGTTTCACCCTTCAAAACAGCCCGGGCCTTATGATACCATTTGCTTTGGGGGTAATTATGACCCAAAACTTTTTCGGCATTGCGGGCTTCGTCCGGCATACCCAAAATCGTATAGAGTTCGACCTGGCGATACAGGGCCTCTTCAATATGGCTGGTTGTCTGATAATCGTTAACAACCGTCGAAAAACGGTTCAAAGCCGACAGGTAATTGTTTTGCGACAAATAATAACGTCCGATTTCCATTTCTTTTCCGGCCAGGTGATCTTTGGTCAAATCCAATTTCAGCCGGGCGTCTTGCGCATAGTCGGTATCAGGAAAACGGAAAATAACCTGCTGCAGCGCCTTATAGGCCTCCTCGGTATTGCCCTGGTCCTTTTCAACCGTAACAATCTGGTCATAATAGCACAGAGCTTTCAGATAATAGGCATAGGCGATATCCTTGTTGCCGGGATGAAATTTGATAAAACGGTCAAGACTGATTATCGCATCGTCGTATTTGCGGTCTTTATAGTAGGCATAAGCCCCCATCAACTTGGCTTTGGTCGCCCATTTGGAATAAGGGTGTTCCAGTTCGACCTTTTCAAAGGTTTCGGCGGATTTCTGATACATATCTTTGTTTAGGAGCTTATATCCCTTGGCATATAGTTCTTCGGCAGATTTGTTATCATCATTTTCCGGCGTGGAAGAACAGGCGGAAATCACGCCCAAGCTCAAAAACAGACTAAACAGCAATGCAATTTTTTTCATGCTCAATCCCTATACAATTTCATAATTTTCCTCATCGGCAAACAACAGCTTTAACAACTCGTTGGTATGCCGGTGTCCGGTTCGGACAGCATCAAGTTCGCCAATAATATAGTAGCCGGAAGTATATAAATCACCCACCGCGTCCAAAACTTTATGATTAACACATTCGTTTTCGCAACGGAAGCCTTCGGGATTCAAAATCTTATCTCCGTCCAACACGACCGCGTTTTCGAGGCTTCCGCCCTTTATCAGGCCGATCGACTGCAAATAATCGACCTGATACTTTTCACAAAACGTCCGGCAAGGAGAAATTTGCTCTGCAAAAAGCTGCGGGGTAATCTCTCCGGCAAACTCCTGATGTCCGACAACCGGAGAGGGAAAATCTATGGCAAAGCGGACATGCTGCCCTTTGGCCGCCGGACGCAAAACAACTTCCCGGCCCTCTTCGGCAAAGCGGATTTCTTTTTTGACCTTCAAAAACTTTTTGGGCGCATTCTGCTCACTCAACGCGCCGGGAGCCGTAAATGCCTGAAAAAAAACCGCGGCGCTGCTGTCCATAATCGGCAATTCCTGATTATCAACTTCAATCAGCGTATTGTCCACGCCGGCAACCGATAAAGCCGCCATCAAGTGCTCGACCGTTGACACCAAATTTCCCTGTTTGTCGCCAAGGCAAGTACAATTTCTGGTATCGACAACATTTGAGTACAAAGCCGGAATTTTCGGTTTGTCCGGCAAATCGACCCGGGAAAAAACAATTCCGTGATTGACAGGCGCCGGTTTCAACACCAGATTTACCCGGCAGCCGGAATGAAGCCCGATACCTTCCAACCGCAGCGGCTGAGACAAGGTCTTTTGCATAGCAGCATCTCCAAATTATAAAAATTAATTATTTTTACACCAGATTGCCCCAATTTGCAATTATAAAATAAAATCATCCTATGGCAGAAAAAAGGACGGAGCAGACTACTCGGAGAAGTAACTCTCCGCGAAGAAAAACTTATCGACACCATTAATTGTCTTTATCTGATCATTGCGCAGAATTTCCGGCAATTCGGTACTTCGAAAGACGCTGCGCGGGTCGGCGTTTTTTACAAAAGCCTTCACGTCGCCCCTCGCCTCGGCAATCATTCTGGCGGAAGCAATTTTCCAAACTGCGGCTATCTGCTCCGGGGTCAAATCGGGTGGGGTTTGCTCCAATCCCATTTTTATCAACTCCCGGCCGCAGTCGGTCTGGTCAATCATCATCGCTTCCGGGTGTTGTTCCAGATAAGCAAACGCCAGCTCCTTGTTTTCTCGCGTTGGCAAAAAGCTGATACTGTAGAGTACGACCCCGTCTTTTGGGGTGGACACGGACAGAGTCCGCGCCACCTGCAAAGCTTGTCCATATAAATCAGCCATTTTTACGTTTATCCTTCACAATATCCAGCTCGCCGTTGCTGACGATGATGTTGGCGGTATCGTTATCCGAAATTTCGCCGTCCAAAATCTTGACCGCCAGCCGGTTCTCAATCTGATTTTTGAGCAGACGGCGCAACGGGCGCGCACCGTAAACCGGGTCATAGCCGTTATTCACAATCCACATGAACGCAGCTTCGTTCACATTGAGATGAATGTTCTTCTCGGCCAGGCGTTTTTCAATATTCTTAATCTGAATCTCGGCAATATCTTTAATATTGGCCTTATCCAATTTGTGAAAGACAATAATCTCATCAATCCGGTTGATAAACTCCGGACGGAATGACGCTTTGACAATATCCATGACCTGGGCACGAATCTTTTTGCCATCGTCTGCCGGCAGCGCGCGGGTCAGGATATCGGATCCCAGGTTGGATGTCATGATAATAATGGTATTTTTGAAATCTACCGTACGCCCCTTACCGTCAGTCAGACGTCCGTCGTCCAATACCTGCAAAAGGATATTGAAGACATCGGGGTGGGCTTTTTCGATTTCATCAAACAAAATCACCTGATACGGACGGCGACGGACGGCCTCGGTCAAAACACCGCCTTCCTCATAGCCGACATATCCCGGAGGCGAACCAATCAGGCGGGCGACCGAATGTTTTTCCATATATTCGGACATATCAACCCGCAACATGGCGCTTTCGTCATTAAACAAAAATTCGGCCAAAGCTTTGCTGAGTTCGGTTTTGCCGACGCCGGTCGGCCCTAAGAACAAAAACGACCCGATCGGCTGGCGGCTTTCGCTGATGCCTGCACGAGAACGGCGAACAGCGTTGGAAACGGCCACAATCGCCTCTTTTTGACCAACAACGCGTTTGGCCAAAAAGTCTTCCATGTGCAGCAGTTTTTCACGTTCGCCTTCCAACATCTTGTCGACCGGAATGCCCGTCCATTTGGATACAACACTTGCGATGTTTTCTTCGGTTACGGTTTCGCTGATGCCGCTCTTTTTATTTTTGGAAGCCTCCTCGGCGGATTTAATCTTTTGCTCCAACTCCGGAATCAATCCGTATTGCAGCTCGCCGGCACGTTCATATTCGCCGTTGCGTTTGGCAATTTCAACTTCAATCCTGGCCTTGTCCAGCTTGTCTTTCAGCCCGGTTAGATCGGATAATCCCTGTTTTTCACTTTTCCACTTGTCTTCCAGCGCTTTGGCCTTGGATTCCAGGCCGGTAATTTCATAACCGATTAATTCCAAACGTTGTTTGGACTTGTCATCGGTTTCTTTTTTCAGAGCCTCGCGCTCAATTTTCAACTGCAGGATTTTACGGTCCAGTTCGTCGAGTTCTTCGGGCTTGGAATCAATGGCCATACGCAAAGAACTGGCGGCCTCGTCCATCAAATCTATCGCCTTGTCGGGCAAAAAACGGTCGGTAATATAGCGGTTAGACAACGTTGCCGCCGCCAACAAAGCAGAATCGGAAATGCGCACGCCATGGTGGAGTTCAAATTTCTCCTTGATACCGCGCAGAATGGAAATGGTTTCTTCTACCGTCGGTTCGCTGATATAAACCGGCTGAAAACGCCGTGCCAAAGCCGCGTCTTTTTCGATGTATTTTTTATATTCATTCAGGGTCGTAGCGCCGAGGCAGTGCAGTTCGCCGCGAGCCAGAGCCGGCTTCAGAAGATTGGACGCATCCATTGAGCCTTCGCTGGCGCCGGCGCCGACGAGAGTATGCATTTCGTCGATAAACAAGATGATATTGCCATTGGCAGCCTCAATATCCTTCAATACCGCCTTGAGCCTTTCTTCAAACTCGCCGCGGAACTTGGCTCCGGCAATCAAAGCCCCCAAGTCTAATGACAACAGCCGTTTATGGCGCAGGCTTTCGGGAACGTCATCATTGACAATCCGCATCGCCAAACCTTCGACGATAGCCGTTTTGCCCACGCCAGGTTCGCCGATGAGCACCGGGTTGTTTTTGGTTCGGCGCGACAAAACCTGAATGGTGCGGCGAATTTCGTGTTCGCGCCCGACCACCGGATCAAGTTTGCCCTCTTTGGCCTTGGCGGTAATATCAACGGCATATTTTTTCAAAGCCTCAAAATTGTCTTCGGCACTCTCGCTGTCGGCAGTTCTGCCCTGGCGATAATCATTGATTACCTGATTGAGCTTTTTGGCATCGACGCCGGCCTCTTTCAAAATCTGGTAAGCCGGGGTGCCGTCAGTCAGCGCCAAAGCCTGCAAAATCCTTTCCTGGGTAACATATTTATCATTGGCTTTGTCGGCAAGTTTTTCGGCCTCGAGCATTACCCGCGTAAAATCCTGAGACATCAGGCTTTGGGTTCCCTCGCCCATAACCTGCGGAATTTTGCCCAGCTGCTCGGCCAAGCGGTTGCGGATTTGAATCAGGCTGCCGCCGGATTTCATAATCAAGTCCGCCGCCTGCCCGCTTTTATCATCCAACAGGGCCTGGAGCAGATGTTCCGGAGAAATATACTGATGTTTCTGGCCGGCAGCCAGTTTGATAACATCTTGTATCAGCTCTTTGGAGCGATTGGTCAACTTTTCATAATCCATATTTATACACCTTCCTTTTACTAAATATAATATAGGAAGTCCGGCAGCATAAAATCAACAGATTATGATTATTTCTTTTGCGGTTTTAAAATTATTTCGGTTATTTCGGCCGGAGCCAACAGGCGCATCGGCGGCCCCCAATAACCGGCGCCGCGGGAAACGTACAAATCATGATCGCCGACCCGGTAGCGGCCGGCCAGATATTTATTAGCTTTCCAGGCCAGATAATGGAACGGAAAAATCTGCCCGCCGTGCGTATGCCCGGACAGCTGCAAATCATAGTCCCGATCAGAAAATTTTTCCAGATTGGGATAATGAGAAAGCAAAATCCGATAATCGTTATGACGGCTGCCTTTGAACGTCCTTTTGAAATCAACCTGATAAAACGGGCTGAAAGCGGTATTCAAATCGGGAATGCCGCCGATATACAAACGGGTATTTTTCAAATGCTCGCCGCTGTTCATCAACACCTTAAAACCATGGCGGCGAAAATTGCGCAGCCACAAGTCAAGACCGTTGTATAATTCATGATTGCCACTGACCGCATAGACGCCCAACGGCGCCTCAAGTTTGTCCAATACTTTAATTTCCGGCTCCAGATAACGGGTCCGGTCGTCAACAATATCTCCGGCCAAGAGTACCGCTTCCGGCTTCAGCGCATTCGTCAATGCCACGATTTTTTCCAAACGCGGCAAAGAACTTGAGCGAGTAAGATGCAAATCGTTAAGCAAGGCCAGCCGATATTCGCGATCCAGCTTGGGTGAGGAAAAGACAACGGTCTTAACGGCCGGAATTTTTACCGCTTCCCATACCGCCCAACCGGAAACAACGGCACTCAGAACCAGCACGGCAACATTCGCCCAGCCGATTAAGACCGGATTACGGGGATTGAGAACTTGAGAATCCGTCCACAAACGGCTCAAATGCCATCCGGCAAACCACAAAAAATCGCGGATAACCAATAAAATAAAAAGAATAAAGGCAAAGCCAAACAGAAAATAAAGCAGATTGTACAGATACGGATAGGCGCCGCCCAAAAAACCATAAGCACGGCGCAACAAATGCGTCAGCATCGGAGCCGTCCAACCGGCAACCACAACCCCGGCAACCAAGAATTTAAACCACAGGCTTAATTGGTTATATCCGACCAAGGTTTTGATTGTTACTGCCGAACCGGCAGCGGCGACAATAATGGCTGCGACAAAGAAGAACAATACCGTCAGGCTCCCTATCTACTAGACGGCCAGCGCTTTCTCCGTTTTTTTGCGGACAACCCTGCGGGCGCGCGGCTTGGCTTCGTCTTTGGTTTCAATCAGATCAGATTTAGCCGCTTCCGGCTTGATTTCAATGACCGTAAAGCTCTTTTTTTCGACTGTGGGCGCAGAAACGACCGGTTCAGGAATCGTCAACGGTTCCAGGGAAAGCACCGCCGGCTCGGCTTTAAGTTCGGCATTAATGTCAATAACCGGCGCTTTGACCTGTTCCAAAACAATGTCGGTTTCCGCCTCGCCGCTCTCGTTTTCAGAAAATTCGGGAGCTTCGACCAAAGAAAGGCCGCCGTTTTCAGAACGGTTGTTCTGATTGCGCAAAGCCATGTTCTGACTCTTTTTTTCGTTTATATCGGTAACAATTTTACGATAGTGTTCGGCATATTGGCGAAAGACCTCAGCATTGACGTGGTCGCCGTTGCTTTGGGCCTCTTTGGCCAATTCGTTGTATTTTTTTATCAAATCCAAGGCCGTGCCGCTGATTTTGCCGGCAATACTGCAACTGTCGAATTTGTAATTAAGAGAATAGACGTTTGAATAATTATTGTTACGATATTTATTGTTGTTTTTTTTCATATACATTTTACCACAATATTAGGTTCAGAATTTCAACATTGAAATTACTAAATTAAAAAAATTAAAAAGACGTTTCGTTTTGAAAAAGAATCTACAGATGCCCAACAAACCATCAAAAGCATCTTCGCTCCCGATAATACAAGGATTTTTTTTATTTGCAAATTATTTTTTCAAAATTACACATCGTTCAATTCCGGATAAATCCCTGCGGATTTCCAGAAGCTTCCACCCGGCGTCCCGAAAAATTTTCGCAACGTCAGCGGCCTGCCCGGCACCGACCTCCAACAACAAAACGCCTTCCGGCTTCAGCCAGCCGGGAACGGCTTTGGCAAGCTGCCGATAATCCCGGTATCCGTCGTCCCCGCCGTCCAGCGCCGTCAGAGGGTCATAAAGCCTGACTTCCGGCTCAAGCGCGGGAATCTCCCGGTGCGGAATGTAGGGCGGGTTGGAAACCACCAGATCAAACGCTGCCGCAAAAGCAGGCTTTTCCTCAAACCAGCTCCCGAGGCAAAAGGCCGCCCGGGAAGACAGGCTCAGCGCTTCGGCATTGTCTTCGGCCACTTTTAACGCAGCCGGAGAAATATCCATTCCGACACCGTGTGCTTCAGGAATTTCATCGAGAATCGAAAGCAGGATACACCCGGATCCGGTTCCCAAATCCAAAACCTGCCGCATTTTTTTTCGGCGGGCGATTTGAACGGCGGCTTCGACCAAGATTTCCGTATCCGGACGCGGCGACAAGACATCGCAGCTGACCATAAAATCATGTTTGTAAAAGGCCTTGCTGCCAATAATTTTACAGAGTGGCTTATGTTGTATCCGCTCTGCTACCGCCGCCTCCAGCCTCTCGGCCTCCCCAGCTCCCAATTCTATGCGGTGCGGCAAAATTCCGGAAGCGTCCGCTCCTAAGACATAAGCAATCAACAACCGGGTTTCAAGCCGCGGCGACAAAATTCCGGCGGCCGAGAGCCGGGAAACAGTACTATTGAAAATATCATCGTTATTCATCATGGTTCTTTCGCAGCCAAGCTATTGGAAAAAACAAAAAAACGCAATAAAAAAAACGCCGCTGCGGCGCTTTTTCAATCTAGCACTCTAAGCTTGACGAACCTTAGGAAGAATCGCAGGAGAAACTTTATCCTGATTATCGGGACACAAACGGCACGTCCGGACTTTTTCCAAGCGTTCGTTCATACGGCATTCCATTTCTTCCCAGCATGACGCCGGCGGCATCCGTACTTCCGGGCAGCCGCAACCGACTGTTGCTGTTTCATAACTTTCCATGCTCATTCCCCACCATTATTCCCTTTTCAGGGATCATTATTATATCACAAATTATTTTGCAATGCAAGCTTTACTGAAGCAGAAAGCTTTTCAAAAGCCTTCTTTTCAATCTGACGGACACGCTCGCGGCTGATGCCGAATTTTTCGCCCAGTTCTTCCAAAGTCATGGGGGTTTCGGTCAGCATTCGGCTGCGGATTACCGCTTGTTCACGTTCATCAAGCTGCGACAGGCATTTTCGCAGAATACTGCTTTTTTCGGCACGTTCCTGTTTCCGAGCCAGATTTTCTTCAATATTCTGACGGCCGTCAACCAGCAGGTCGATTTTTTCAGAATCGTCTTCATCGGAAACATTGACATTCAGCGATTTATCCCCGCCGAGGCGACTGTTCATTTCTTTGACTTCGTTTTCATCGACCACCAGTTCGCGGGCAATTGTCTTAACCGCTTCCGGAGGAAGTTCCTTATTGTCATACAATCCCAGACGCGCCTTGAGGCGGTTCAGATTATAGAACAGTTTTTTCTGGGCGGCGCGGGTTCCGATTTTGACCAAAGACCAAGACCGCAAGATAAAATCATTTATGGCGGCGCGAATCCACCATACGGCATAAGTCGACAAACGGACGTTCTTGCCCAGATCAAATTTTTTGACCGCCTGCATCAAACCGATGTTGGCTTCGGAAATAATGTCGGCCATCGGCAAACCATAGCGGCGGTAAGACATGGCCACTTTGGCGGCCAGACGCAAATGCGACGTAACCAACTGCTGGGCGGCGCACAGATCTCCCCGTTCGCTAAAAGCCCGGACCAGATCAGTTTCTTCCTGTTCGCTTAATACCGGAAATTTTTTGATTTTTTCAAGATACGAAAACAGGCTGTTCTCGTCAAGCACAACCGGCAAATTTGACGGATTTCTCAGTACTATCTCGGAACAATTTGTCATATGTTTCATCAACCTCTTTTCAACTTCCGCAATAGATAATTTAGGTACGCCTAAACTATTTATCAACATCTGCAATCGAAAATAATACACCAAAAAGAAAAAAATGCAACAGGCTGTTGGAATTTTTAATCATAAATCACAAAAAAATCTTTGTGTGTCGGGCTGTAGTTCACAAAATTAATAACATCGACCATGTAATAGTAGTTCTCGGGATAAATCAGGAGGTAAACCGCAGGCAGTTTGGAATTTTCCCTGGTTCGGCAAAGGCGAATCTCATCATCCTCCAGCCCGTTATTGATTTTGACCGTCAAAAGCTTGTTGGCGACGCGCAGGTTGTCATCGGCGGTAAAAGACGATGTATCAACCGGCTCAAAATCGTTGAAATTGCGCAAAATGAGTTTTTGCATCCGCTTTTCCAGCAAGCTGGACGGAGGCGTTTTGCGATAATACTCGGCGATTTTTTCATCCAGCAACCGTTGCAGTCTGCCATCATTGCAATCAGGGAGTTCCGGCAGCCGGAGTTCAACATTGCCGGCAGCGGCAACATTGTCTTCCGCCCCGGCGGGGACGGCAAACAGAAAAACGGCAAACAACGCGGCAAAGAACTCGGACATTCGGAACTCCCCACAGTATTTAGAAATTAATGGATTTCGGCGTCCGCGGGAACGGGATAACGTCGCGGATATTGCCGATGCCGGTTACCAGCATCATCATTCGCTCAAACCCCAATCCGAATCCGGCATGGGGAACAGAGCCGTAGCGGCGGGAATCCAAATACCAGGCATAATCATCTTCATGCATGCCCATTTCATGGATTTTTTTAACCAGAACGTCATAGCGCTCCTCACGCTGGGAACCGCCGATCAATTCGCCGATGCCCGGCACCAGAACGTCCATGGCGGCAACCGTGCGGCCGTCATCGTTGAGACGCATATAAAAGGCCTTGATTTCTTTGGGATAATCGCGGACGATCACCGGGCGCTTGAAATGAACTTCGGCCAGATAGCGCTCGTGTTCGGTTTGCATATCAATGCCAAATTCCGGAGCATATTCAAACTTATGTCCGGATTTTTTCATAATTTCAATCGCTTCGGCATAAGTAATCCGGGCAAAGCCATTATCGACAATATTGTTGAGCTTATCAATCAGCCCCGGTTCCACAAACTTATTGAACAACTCCAAGTCTTCGGCACAATTCTCCATAACATGCTTAACGCAATAACGCACCATGTCTTCTGCTAAATCCATGTCATCGTAAATGTCGGCAAAAGCCATTTCGGGCTCAATCATCCAAAACTCGGCGGCATGGCGGGTGGTGTTGGAGTTCTCCGCCCGGAAGGTGGGGCCGAAGGTATACACGCTGCCGAAGGCCATGGCGAAGTTCTCCGCATTGAGCTGGCCGGACACGGTAAGGTTGGCCCGCTTCCCAAAGAAGTCCTGGGACCAG
>UQFU01000034.1 GCA_900540425.1 uncultured Alphaproteobacteria bacterium | reverse complement strand
CCCGCAAAACCCATCAAAACGCTTCCCCAGCCGACACCTATCCCGCCGGCACCGTTGCCGCTTAAAGCGCCGGCCGCAGAACCGATTGCCGACAAGTTTGACCACTCTCTCTTCCAGTTTGACGATGAAGAAGACTTTGATTTCAATTTTGACGCTTTTGAAGACAAACCGGAACCGGTTCCCGCTCCGGCCGCTCCCGCTCCGCTGCCGGCAGAAAAAAACAGCACCCCGCCGCGCGCTAAAAACAAAGACCAGCCGAAAAATGGCAAAAAAGCAGTTGATAAACAGCAGAACGATAAAAACGCCAAAAATCTGCCGGCTTCCAAACCGGCCGAAACCGGCAAACCCCGCAGCGGCAATTCCGTTTTAGACATCATCAGGCAAAAAGGTTGGGAAGTCATTACCAGCGCAACCGTCAGAAACAATTTGATAGACTTTATCGGTGTTTCTTCCAACCAAATCTGCCTCTGTCTGCTCGACAAAGAAAGCGGCGACTGGCTGGCCGACGAAGAACGCTTCAACGATGAAGAACCGTTATGGTTCTCAGAAAGCTCACACCGCATCTCCCCGGTTCGCAAGGTCGACCTCGCCCGCCAGGCGCTCATCGCCAAACTGGCAGATTCCGGGCTTGAATATGAAGTGTCCGCTTATGTCGTCATCCAAATCGGCAATATCATCAACGCCGAAGACATGTTCGAAATCTGGAATAATATGAATATATCTGTAACAAGGATTGACAGAGGCTCGCCAAAAGAATTAAAATTATTCTCAAAGAGTTTGTCCGAAGTCGAAACCCCGATTGATAAGGACAGCTTTGAGAAAATCAAGAAACTGGTTCGCAACATCGCATAGGAATAAAAATGGCCATCGAAAAAAAAGGCGAAGAATGGGAAGAATATAACAACGCTGTCCGCTGGATGGCGCTGACTTTTATATTCACTTTCCTCATTACCGCATTTTTAGCGGTGATATCACTCCCGCTCGGACACCTGCTGATGAAGGGCATTTCGCAGCAGTCCCTTGAAACGGCATGGAACTTTCTTGTTTATATTACCAAGAATCCCGGCTATCTCATGACCAGTTACTGGCAGTGGTTTGCTCGCCTCACCTCCAACAGCGACGGTTTTTCTTTGGGGCTGTGGCTGCCGATTCTTCCGTTTTTTGCCTTACCGACCGGTATTATCGTCGGTATCCTGAGCAACCCGTACCGTTTCCAGTCCAATATTCACGGTTCTGCCCGCCTGGCCGACCTCTCCGACATCAAAAAAATGAAACTGCTCAACGGATTTTGCATAGTTGTCGGACGTTTCAAGGGCCACCTGCTCCGCATGAGCGAAACCCTGTCCTGCCTGTGTTGCGCTCCTCCGGGAACCGGTAAAACCGCCGGAGTGGTAATCCCGACGATTTTTCACTCCGAAGGCTTGAGCATCGTCGTCAACGACCCCAAACCCGAACTGTGCTACAACACTACCGGCGCCCGCGCCAAGGTCGGACCAGTTTTTGTCATCAACTGGGGCGCTGAAGACAACCCGGCGGAGGGAATATATTACCCCAGTTGGAACCCTCTCTCGCCCAATGCCTTGCCCAACCCCGGTCCGGATCGCGATATGTATATCGACTCAATGTGCAACATCTTGGTTGAAGACCCCAAAGGCGGTGCCGACCCGCACTGGTCGCAGACCGGACGAGCCGCTCTGACGGGATTTCTGCACTTTATTTCATTCAAATGCGAAAAAGCCCGCGCCAATGACTATTTTATCGGCCGGATTTATGAGGGAAAGCTGGATGCCGAAGACAAAAAGGTTCTTGAAGGCTACTATGAAGAAATGAAAGATCCGCAGAAAAACATGGCTCTTCAAAACCTGCGGACCGGAAACCTGACAATCGACAACTACCTTCCCATCGGAACCTGGGCATTGCTTCCGGAAAAATGGATTGGCCGCGAACCCTGCATCGCCATGATTTTGGAATGGATTACCGAAGCCCAAATCAAACAGTCGCAGGAAATCAAACGCCGTATGGACGAAGGCGACCAGTCCGCCGCTTTTGCCGACCCCATGCGCGACCTGCTCGAAGAAGCCATCTCCGAAGCCCGCAAATTCGGTTATTCCAACCGCTGTATCGTAGAACTCAGCCAGCTCAGCTCCATGCCGGACAAAGAACGCGGTTCCGTGCTTTCAACGGCGTTTGCCGGCATTGGCATCTTCAAGAACTCGGCCGTAGTTTCCCGTACCAGCTTCAGCGACATCCAATTCAAAGATTTGCGCGGCATGAAAGATCCGGTTACCGGCCAATTCAAACCGATTTCGGTTTACCTCTCGGTCAACCAGGTTGATGCCCGCGCCTTGAGCGTCATTTCCGGAACTTTTATCGACCTGATGTCTTCCTACCTGATTGCCAACCCGCCCAAATTCAAAAATAAGACCGACGGACAAATGGGACCGTATCCGGCGCTGTTTGTCTTGGACGAGTTTCCGACCATGCCCAAGCTGAAAGCGATTATTGAGGGGCCGGCCGTCGGCCGCGGGCAGAAAGTATCCTATTTGCTGATTGGACAGGACCTGGGACAGATTTCCGGCAAATACGGAAAAGATGACCTTGAAACCGTTATCTCCACAACCGCCTGCAAAGTTATCTTGTCCCAAAACAATGAAAACACCGCTCAGCGATTCTCAAAAATGATCGGCAACAAAACCGTCCAAACCAACTCTTATTCCAAGAGCGAAGGCATGAGCAAAAACTCCAACCCGTTTGCCAAAAATGTTACCTACCAGCTGCAGGGTGTTTCGGTCATCAGTACGACTCAACTGCTGAGCCTGCCGACCGAAAAACAGGTTATTTTAATGCAAAGTTTTATCGACCGTCCGATTATGGCCGATGCTCCGCGTTATTACTTGGATAAAAAGATGCTGGCTCTGTCCAAACTTCCGCCGGCGCCGAACGTTCCCGACTGGATTGTCGCCCAGCGCGAAGACATCAATGACGATATGCTGAACAAACTGGGACTAGAATACGAGAACGACGATGTTGATGAATCCGAATTTACGGATGAAGAACTTTCTCGTTAGGGAAAGCCCTGCACATGTTAGAATGGACCCGGCATAAGCTTCAAAAAAAAACACAGGCGTTCAACTCTTTGGCCGATGCCTATGATGATTTGCTGTATGAATACAAAGAAACGATAAATTATAGTGAATTGCATCACCCCGAAAATGAACAATTTCCCTCTGTTGATACCCCTCAGACCGTTTCTCCGCAAGATATGGAAAACGAACTGCGGCAATTGTTGGAAGTTTTAAATCTGCCCGGCATAGAACTCTCCCTGCAGTCTGCAACGCCCAAAAGTTGGGACGAAATGAACTTTTGCTACGCCGAATACAGCCGACAGCGCCCCGAATTTCTGAAACTGCTTGGCAACCGCTGCCAGGACGAATGCCTGGCTATCGGTCTCAGAAAAGAAGAAATCCAAATATTGCAGCAGGGAATCAGTCCCGAAAATTTTAATACCCACCTAAAAATTCCGCTTGATTTCGGCGGTATGGTCAATATCAACAATTTTGCGCTGGTACAAACCCACCCTACCCACGAAAACTTGCACAAAATCATCGATGTGCAGCTAGAAAACAATTTTCTGCAAACCTACCGAAAAATCTTTATTCCCGTTTTTCCCGGGAGAATCTATCATGGTTAAAAAATGCCTGGAAACCTTGCGTAGCCGCGGCAATATCATCACTTTTCCGCCGGCTTCGTCTCACGACCTCGGCCACCTTAACAAATTTTTCCAAACCAGCATCGGCAGCAGCATTCCCGACAGTTATTACGAATTTTTGAGCACCACCGACGGCCTGATTTATAACGGAATGGAATTCTTCGGCGCCGCACCGCACGAACGCCTCGAAAAGAGATACATTTTCCCCGACGTCGAAAGCGTAAATATACGGTTTATGAAATATAATTTCTTTGCCGAGAAAATTATTATCGGACAGCTTTCCGAAGGGCTGATCTACTATGACCACAAAAGCGGATGCTATGCAATTTCAGACCGCATCAATCTGCGTTCTCATACCGAACTCAATACCTTTTCCGAATTACTGAAAACCCTCTTCTCCCTTTAAAACGGCATCTATACAAATTTCCAATAAAATTGCCCCTCTTTTATCATCTTCCTTGTTATAGATACATTATCGACACAAACCTTACACTTTTTTACTCATACCAAAAATTAACTTTATCTGTGCAAAAGATCACTTATTTTTACATCGTTTTTCGAGTCGGTTGAGTATTCTTGAAAACTTCACAAAATCATTTAAAAATCAAAAACCTTAGGAAGGCCTAAGGCTTGAACTGGGGCGAACGATGGGGCTGCGCTGTCTTCGACAGCTTGTACAACAGCATCTAGGTTCACTTCGGTTGCTGTCGCGCCCTCCTTCACCAAGATGTTACGTTGCTCTTGCAGACAAAAACGCCAATACTTTGGCGTTTTTGCTTAGCGAGCCCTTCCGGGTTCGAGCCCCTGCCTTCCAGATAAAAATAACGCACCCTTTACGGGTGCGTTATTTTTATCTGGGGCGAACGATGGGGCTCGAACCCACGACAACCGGTACCACAAACCGGGGCTCTACCAACTGAGCTACATTCGCCATCATTTCGACTATCTGCTTTTACAAACAATCGGCAATAAAGTCAAGACAAATTATCTAATTTTTTTATCTTGCGCCAAAAAAATTAATAATTTATTTTCTTTTTCAGCGTAGAGTACGCATAAAAGTAAATGGGTTAAGAGCAATAATAAATGAAAGATACCGTTATAAATCAACTGTTTTCATCTTTGAAATGTGCAGTTGCCGCTTGCAGTTTGGCTTTTTTGCTTTCAGTTCCGGCCAAAGCGTCAACTTCATCTATTATCATCGATGCCGATTCTGGAGAGATTTTATCTTCTTCGGCGGCCGATCAGTTGCGTTATCCGGCCTCTCTGACCAAAGTAATGACTCTTTACATCACCTTTGACGCTCTGGAAAAAGGGCTGATCCGCATGGACGACAAATTGCCCGTATCCCGAAACGCCGCCAACCGCTCTCCTTCCAAACTCGGCTTGCGCGCCGGCGAAAAAATTTCGGTACGCGATGCAATCATGGCTCTGGTTATCAAATCTGCCAATGACTGCGCAACAGTTTTGGCCGAAGGTTTAGGATACAGCGAAGAAAACTTTGCCAAAACCATGACCAAAGTTGCCCGTGAACTCGGTATGAAAAATACGACTTTCAAAAATGCCTCCGGACTTCCCAACCGTGCCCAAAAAACGACTGCCCGCGACATGGCCCTGCTCGGTGCCGCAATGTATCATCATTTTCCGCAATATTATAAGCTCTTTTCTGCAAAAAAATTTACTTACAAAGGAAAAACCTACTATACGCACAATCATCTGCTGAAATCCTTTGAAGGGGCAGACGGCATGAAAACCGGTTTTACCAATGCCGCCGGATTTAATATCATCACGTCTGCCGAACGCAACGGCAATCGCGTCATCGCCGTTACCATGGGACACGATACAGCCAAGCTCCGCGACCGAAAAGTTGCCAAATTAATGAACATGGGACTGGAAAAATTAGCTGCCGCAAATCATAACAATGCTGCATCGGCAAAATTTTTGACAGCAGAAAAAAATAAAGTTGCAGCCTCAAAAACATTCGCCGCAGCCCAAAACGGCGCTTCCGAACTCGATCAGCAGCAAACACCCGAAAACAGCTGGGCAATTCAGATTGGCGCCTTCTCAAACTATGCCAAAGCCCGCAATTATGCTCTCGCCGTCCGCCAGGAAATCACCCGGCGCTATCGGGATAAAAACATCAACATCCAACCCTATCAAAAGGGGTCTGCCGTTATCTACCGCAGTCAGCTTGTCGGTTTTGCAAAAAATGAAGCGGATAACGCATGTAATCGTTTGAAAAGATCAAATAAGTCTTGTATAGTGATTGCATCAACAAACGAACCATTTGTATTGGCTAACAAATTTTAATGAATAATACAGCAACAAAATCCGCCCATGTTATTGTTGTCAGCAACGAAAAAGGCGGAACCGGAAAATCGACAATTTGCATGCACCTGGCAATAAAACTGTTGCAGGAAGGTTTTAGTGTTGCCACTTTTGACCTTGACGGACGTCAGGGAACCCTGAGCAAATATATTGAAAACCGCAAAAATTTTCGGATGGCTAAAGGAATTTATCTCCCGACCCCGGAACATTTTTGTTATATTCCCGAGAGCAATCCCTCGCTTTATCAACGTTCTTTGGATCAGCTAAATCAACATATCCGCCAGCTTTCCGGTAAATTTGACGCCATTATCATTGATACGCCCGGAAACAAAAACTATCTCTTTGAAGAGGCTCACAAGTTTGCCGATACGTTGATAACGCCGATTTCCGACAGCCTTATTGACCTGAGTGTCATGGCCAATATTGATTTTGCTCAAGACCGCATCAGCGGCCCAGGTCCCTATGCCGAATTTGTCTGGGACATCAAAAAATACCTTGCTTCCCGCGGTAAACCGTACCTGAACTGGATCGTCGTCGGCAATAAATTCTCCAGCCTCAATTCCCGCAACAAAAACTTGGTGTTCGCTTATCTGGACAAGCTTTCCAAGCTATACGGCTTCCGCTTTCTGCCGGGACTGAAAGACCGCGTTATCTACAAAGAGCTGTTTTTGGAAGGGCTCACGGTTCTCGATATGTCGCACGACAAGCTCAAGATGAAAATGAGCATGTCGCATCTGGCAGCCAAACGCGAAATCAAAAACCTTGCCGAATTCATCTGTCCGGACGAATAACCTGTTTATATGTCGCTGAATTAATCAATCGCCTCTTGTTTTTAAGGCTTGAGGTGTTATTCTATGGACATAAGTCAAGATTAATTCTAAGGAGATGTCATGCTAAAAGTTGTTTCCACTACCCCTTATACCGATCAGAAAATGGGCACCGCCGGCCTGCGCCGCAAGTCAAAAGTCGTTGTCCAACCCAATTACATCGAAAACTTTTTGCAGAGTATTTTCAATACCATCGGCAATGTCAAAGGCCAGACCTATATTGTCGGCGGCGATGGGCGTTTTTACAATGACGTGGCAATTCAAAAGCTTATTAAAATGGCTGCTGCCAACGGCATCGGCAAACTGATTATCGGGCAAAACGGCTTTCTTTCCACCCCGGCATCTTCAAAACTAATCCTCAAAAACAAGACTGACGGCGGCTTTGTCCTGAGCGCCTCGCACAATCCCGGCGGCCCGGACGGAGACTTCGGCATCAAATATGCCACCGCCAGCGGCGGCCAGGCTCCCAGCAGCGTCAGCGATGCAATTTATAAAAACACGCTTAACATCAAAGAATATAAAATCATGGATGTACCGGATATCGACTTGTCCAAAATCGGTACCCAGAAACTCGGCGATATGGTTATCGAAATTATTGACCCGGTAAAAGATTATGTGGAAATGATGGAAAGCATTTTTGATTTTCCGGCCATCAAAAAACTTTTTGCCAACGGTTTTACCATGCGTTACGATGCCATGAACGCCGTTACCGGTCCGTATGCCCTCCGGATTTTTGAAGAAATCCTCGGCGCGCCCAAAGGTTCGGTCGTCAACAGCAAGCCGCTGCCCGACTTCGGCGGTCTGCACCCGGATCCTAACCTGGTCTATGCCAAAGAACTGGTAGACACCATGTACGGCGACAATGCCCCTGACTTTGGTGCCGCCAATGACGGCGACGGCGACCGCAACATGATTCTCGGACAAAAATTCTTTGTTACCCCAAGTGACAGCCTGGCAATCATTACCGACAATTATCAACTGATTCCGGCTTATAAGCACGGCATTTACGGTGTAGCCAAATCGGCAGCTACTTCCACGGCGGTATGCCGGGTCGCCGAAGCGCACAAACTGCCTTGTTACGCCGTTCCGACCGGCTGGAAATACTTTGTCAATCTGATGGATTCCAAACGCATCACTTTCTGCGGCGAAGAAAGCTTCGGCACCGGATCCAGCCATATTCGCGAAAAAGACGGCATCTGGGCAGTTTTGTTCTGGCTGAACATTATCGCCGCCACCGGCAAATCGGTCGAAGAAATCACCATGGAACATTGGAAAAAATACGGTCGCAGCTACTATATGCGATTCGATTTTGAAGGCATTTCCGGCGAGATTGCCGACAAGCTGATGGCAGACTTGGAACAAAAGCTCCCCTCCCTTGCCGGAAAAACTTTCGGCCCCCATACCGTCAAGCAAGCCGCTCCGTTTGTCTATAACGATCCGGTAGACGGCAGCTCCACCAAAAACGGTTTGGTAATCGACTTCACAAAAGGCGAAAAAATTACCTTCCGACTTTCGGGAACCGGATCCAGCGGCGCCACGCTTCGCGTCTATATTGAACGCTTGGAAAACAGCCGCTTTTGCGAAGATCCCAAACAAATGCTGGCCGATTTGTTCAAAATTGCCATGGAAGTTGCCGAAATTGAAACCAGAACAGGAAAACGCCAAGCCGATGTCAACACTTAAAAAGTATATTTCTTTAAGTTTGATTGCTGTACTGGCATCAGTTTCTGATGCCGGTGCCGGCTTATACGGTTTTTCTCAGGCCAATCCGCCAACCCATGAAGAAAAAATCCTCGACATCGAAACGCCGCCGCGCCATATTCTCAATTTCCGCCAAAAGATGCGGGAAAATATTGATATGCTTGTCGACTATGCGCATGCCCAAAACCCCGATTTTCAGATCGTCCTTCACGAAGGAGAAGAACTGCTCAACAAAAGCCTCTGGGAACATCACCTTGAAGGCTATAATAAGGTGCGCAACCATAGTGACCCCAATGAAGACCCGAGCTTTCTGTACCGCCTTCCGGGCAATCAGGACAACGACACTATTGCCGGAGAAGCTCTGCCCGGCTTTAGCCGAAAACTGAACGGCATCGCTCTCAACAATGTTTTTTGCGGCAGCCGCAAACTCAGCAATGTCGTCAAACAATCCGGTCTCAGGCTGATTGCGGTCGATCGTTGTTCCGATGTGGAAAACTATGAAGAGGCGCTTCAGGAATCCTTTGGCGAAAACGTTTTGTTCTATGGTTTCATCAATCCGGAATTGGCATTCAACAACATCAGCCGCCGGCATCTTATCAGCGAAAACGCCAAAAACGTTTTCTCGCTGCAAGACGCCAAAAACATCCTGATTTTGACTGATGACAGCCGCTACGCCAAATCATACGATTTTATCCGCAGCCTGCAAAACTCAAATTATGACGTCATCGTTATTCCGGCGCTTTTTCACGGAAAAGAGGCTTTTTCTCCAGAGGACATCCAAAGCCTGAAATTCAAGAAAAACGGCACCACCCGCTTGGTTCTGGCCGAAATGAACCTCTCGGAAGCAGATTCTCAAATGTATTATTGGAAAAATTCCTGGAAACGCGGCAGCCCCGGCTGGCTGGTTCGCCCGTCTTACGTCAGCAAAGACTCATTCATTGTTGAATACTGGAATCCGGAATGGCGCCGCCTGCTGGGAAATCATCTGCAGGGAATTATCCGCACCGGTTTTAACGGAATTTTTCTGACCGGTTTGCAAAACCATGCTTATTTTGAAAAACAACTGCCGCTGGAATAGGAACTGCCCATGAATGAAGTTGAAGTTTTAGACATCTCGCGCGAAGCGGTCTTCACCCTGATAAAAGTTGTCAGCCCGGTCCTGTTGGTTGCCCTGTTTATCGGTCTGATTATCGGTATATTCCAGGCTCTGACTCAAATTCAGGAAATGACACTGGCCTTTGTTCCCAAAATCATCGGCGTTTTCGTTACCCTGATCTTGCTTTTTCCTTTCATGTTCGGACAAATGAAAAACCTTGCCGAAGGCTTGTTTGACCGGATTGTCAACGGCGGGTGATTCCGATGACCAGGCTGATTAATCTGGAAATATATGCCTTCATTTTGGTATTTCTGCGCCTGGGCGCCGCTTTCATGGTTATGCCCGGTTTTATGAGCAGTTATGTCAACACCCGGGTGCGTTTGTGTATTGCTCTGGCCGTTACCTTTGTTGCCACCCCGCTGATTGCCGATAAAATTCCCCTGCCGACCGGACAAACCGATGAGATTATCCGTTTTTGCCTTTTTGAAATCGCCTACGGCATTTTTTTGGGTTTTGTCATGCAGATGATATTTCAGGCAATCAACCTGGCCGGCAACATCGCCGGACAGGCAACCGGTTTTTCCAATGCCCAGATTTTTGACCCTTCGTTTCAAACCCAGTCCATTGTCTTGGAAACATTTCTAAGCCTGATAGCCCTTGTCATCGTTTTTGCCACCGACCTCCACCATCTTATGCTCAGCGCAATCATTGAGAGCTACCGGGTCTTCCCCTTCGGAGGAGAGCTTCCAACCGGCAATATGGCCGACTTGTTAAGCCATGCCCTTAACCAGAGTTTTATCCTCGGTTTCAAAATCGGATCGCCCTTTATTGCCTTCACGATTATTTTTTATTCCGGCATGGGACTGGTTTCCCGCCTGATGCCGCAGTTGAATATCTTTTTTCTGTCTTTGCCCTTGCAGATATATCTCGGCTTGGGCGTGTTGTTTTTAACTCTTCCGATTATGATTCTCTGGTTTGTCCGATACTTTGAATCAGAGCTTCAACCGCCTGTAAAGTAGGTGTCGCATGGTAGCAGAAGACGACGACGAAGCCTCCAAAACGGAAGAACCTTCCGAACGAAAAATATCCAAAGCCAAAGAAGAAGGCGACATTGCCATTTCCCAAGAAGCCAAAAGCTTCATCATGCTCTTGGGAATGTTGATTGTCGTCTGGCTCCTCCTGCCCTATCTGGGTAAATGGTATCTTAACCTGACATTCAAATTTATCGAAAACCCCGCCGAAGTTCCCACCGACTTGCAGCATATCCGCGTTTTATTGTTGAACGTCAGTCTGGGAATCCTAAAAATTCTGGCTCTGCCCTTTTTAATTTTTATGATTTTCGGGGTAGCCGCCAGCATTGCCCAAACCGGATTCGTCTATGCCCCTAAAAAACTGCTGCCCGATTGGAATAAGCTGAACATTTTTGCCGCCCTGCCCAAATTTATTAATATGAAAAAAGTCGTCGAAAGCTTGAAAGGCATTGTCAAAATCATCGTCGTCTCTTATGTAGCCTACTTGGTTATCCGCCCCGACCTCGCAAAATTCGAACTGCTTCCAACCATGGAAACGTCCGGCATTTTGAGTTTCATTCACGATATTGTCGTTCTGTTGTTGTTCAGCGTGGCCATCGCCGTATTGGTTATTGCCATTGCCGACTACGCTTACCAAAAATATTCGCACTTAAAAAAATTGCGCATGACCAAACAGGAAGTCAAAGACGAATACAAACAAGTTGAAGGCGACCCGCTGGTCAAATCGCGCATCCGCCAGGTCCGCATGGAACGTGCCCGCCGCCGGATGATGGACAATGTCCCCAAGGCCGACGTCGTAATTGTCAACCCGACGCATTATGCTGTTGCACTTGAATATAAAATGGATACAATGGAAGCGCCGGTCGTTCTGGCCAAAGGTATCGACAACATCGCTCTTCGCATCAAGGCAATCGCCGAAGAACACGAAATTCCCGTTGTCGAGAACCCGCCGCTGGCTCGCGCCCTGTTTGCCAGCGCCGAACTGGACCAAACCATTCCGCCTGAACATTACAAAGCCGTCGCAGAGGTAATCGGATATGTTATGCAGCTCAAAAAATAACCGCCGCCCGGACAAACAGCTCCAAAGCCGCCTGATCTCCCTGGCCTATGCCTTGGTTCTGCTGACAATCAACGTTATTTTGTTTCTGCTCTGGCCCGAATACCGGATTTACCTGATTTTTGCCATGCTGCTCATCAGCTCAATGTGCATTTACCTGACGCTCAAAACCATCAGCGACGGTGAAGCAGCCATGACTTACGGCGGTTTTGCCAACGAAATCATCAAAAACGAATTTAAAGCCAAACGGATTGAAAACTCACTGCTTGAAACCGTCATTGAAAACGAACGCGCCAAAGACCTGTTCAAACAGGATTGCGTTTTCAAATTCCTTGAACGCAACCTCGCCGACGGAAAAAGCAACAAAGCGGCGCTTTATTCGCTCAAAGCCGCCTGCGAAAACCTGACCCGCGAAACCGTCAGCCTCGCCTTGCGCTTTCATACCGACACGCCTCACCTGTTTAATGAAGAAGAATGGTTTGAAGTCAGCGTCAGCCCCATTTTTCTGAAAAAAGCAGATATTTTTGAAGGCCCTTATTCCATTAAAGCCATCAAAAAAGACACCTATCTGTTTTGGAACTGCAAAAATATTACCGCCGAAAAAAACATGGAACAGATTTTCCATGAAGAGCGCAAATCGCTGCACGACTTCTTGGACTACCTCCCCGTCGGCCTTTATGTCATTGACCGGGAGCACAAAATCGAATACGTCAACCACGCTTTTGCCCAAACTCTGGAACGCAGCCGCGAAGAGCTGCTCGGCCGCCCGCTCGGCGAGTTTATGTCCCCGGTATCCAAACTGCCTGAACCAAGCGCCTCGTGGAACGGAAAAATCTATTTTACAACTCCGGAAAACGAAGTGCTTGATTGCTATGTTTTTCATGAAAATTTTCGCGAAAACCAGCAGATAAAAACCCGCGGCGTCATTATTTCCGGCCTCCCGGACGACCGGCAGCTCCGCAACGAACTGAATGCCGCCTTTGATAAAATCAGCTGGTTGTTCAACTATGCGCCGGTAGGCATTATCTTTGCCGACAAACAGGGAATAATCCGAACCTGCAACCAAACCGCCGCCGGCTTTCTCCATGGCGAACCCGAAACGCTCGGCGGACACAGCCTGTTTGAACACATGACCGCCGACGACAGCGCCAAAGCCCAAAAAGACTTCGGAGAAGTCGCCGCCGGTACCGTCGCTTCCGCCAGCATCGATGCCCACCTTAAATTTGACAAGGAAGAAAAAATCGCTTCCTTCTATATCAGCCCGATGCAAAAATTCTATTCTGCCGGCAACAGCGGCGACGGACTGGTCATCTACCTGATTGACGCTACCAAACAAAAAAGCCTTGAACAGCAGTTCGCCCAAGCGCAAAAGATGCAGGCAATCGGACAACTGGCCGGCGGCGTTGCCCACGACTTCAATAACCTGCTCACCGCCATGATTGGATTTTGCGACCTTTTGTTGCAGCGTCACGGCGTCGGCGATCCCTCTTTCTCGGATCTGACCCAAATCAAACAAAACGCCAACCGGGCGGCCGGACTGGTGCGCCAGCTGTTGGCTTTCTCCCGCAAGCAGCCGCTGAAACCCAAATTAATCGACATCACCGAAAAGTTTACCGAGTTGAGCCTGATGCTCAAACGGATTTTGGGCGAACAAATTATCCTCAAATTTTACCACAGCAACGAATTGGGCTTCGTCCGGGTCGATCCGACCCAGTTCTCGCAGGTTATCCTCAACCTTGCCATCAATGCCAAAGACGCCATGGACGGACACGGCACCATCAATATCAATACCCATGTTGAAACATTGGCAGAACCGTACCAGTTTGGCGCCGACACCATCAAGCCCGGCGAATTTGTCGTTATTGACGTCATCGACACCGGCTGTGGCATACCGCCCGAAAACCTCAACCGGATATTTGACCCCTTCTTCTCCACCAAGCAAAACGTCGTCGGCTCGGGAACAGGTCTGGGGCTGGCAATGGTATATGGCATTGTGCGCCAGACCGAAGGTTTTATCAAAGTAGACAGTATTGTCGGACGGGGAACGATGTTTTCCGTCTACCTCCCGCGTTTTGAAAGCAACGCCGAAGCAGACGAACCCGATTCCGCAACGGATAAACATGAAGCAAAATCCCCTGACGGCACCCCGGTTCTGACCGTCAAAGAAACCGTCAAAAGCCCGATAACGACCGCCAACGGCAAAATGATCTTCGGCCTCAACGTCTCCATGATCGACCGCAGCTTTGACAACCGAAAAGACGAAACGGCTTCGGCGATTCGCATTTTGTTTGTTGAAGATGAAGATTCGGTCAGGACTTTTGCCGTCCGGGCTCTGAAGAAAAAAGGCTACGACATAATCAGTTGCAATTCGTCGGAAAATGCGCTAGAACAATTAGAGAAAGATTGCCGTTTTGACCTTTTGCTCACCGACATGATGCTGCCGGGCATGAGCGGAACCGAACTGGCCGCGATTGTCAAAGAAAAAATCCCCGGCATCAAAATTATACTGGCTTCGGGATATTCGGAAGAAATTGCCCGCCAAGGCCTAAGCAATTCTGATGACTTTGACTTTATTGCCAAGCCGTTCAGCCTCGGCGATCTGACCAAAAAAGTTTTCGATGTCTTAAACCAACCCGGGAAATAACCGCCAATGCCCACTTCTAACGTCATTCGCCAGCTGCCTATAGAATTTCCGCACCGTCCCAGCCTGGACAAAGAGGATTTTCTGGTTGCCGAGTGCAATATTGAAGCCGTAGAAATGATCGA
>UQFU01000033.1 GCA_900540425.1 uncultured Alphaproteobacteria bacterium | reverse complement strand
TTGAAAAAATAAAAAAGCCGTCTCCCTTCACCGGCTGCGGCGCCAGCCGCGGATAAATGCACGAAGAACCAAGATTCAACAGTTTTTTGACCCCGTTGCGATAACTGGCTTCCACCACGTTGCAGCCAATCATCAGGTTTTTGTAAATAAACTCGGCCGGATAGGTTTTATTGGCCATAATCCCGCCGACTTTCGCCGCTGCCAGAAAGACATATTCCGGTTTTTCTTGGGCAAAAAACGCATCAACCTGTTCCTGATTGGTCAAATCAAGTTCGGCATGGCTGCGGGTAACGATATTCTCAAACCCTTCGGCTCTGAGCCGGCGCATAATTGCCGAACCGACCAAACCGCGATGTCCGGCAACATAGATTTTGGCACTTTTTTCCATTGGCTTACTCCTGCGGAATCAAAACTTCATAACCGTTTTCACGCAAAAACTTTTCGCGCTTGGCTTCCTGCAAATCTTCCTTGACCATCTCGCGGCACAGGGCCTCCAAATCATACTTTGGCTGCCAGCCCAGTTTGGCTTTTGCCTTTGAGGCGTCGCCGAGCAGCAAATCGACCTCCGCCGGACGGAAATAGCGCGGATCAATCTCAATCAGAACTTTGCCGGTATTCCGGTCAATTCCCTTTTCATCAACGCCATGCCCCTGCCATTCGATTTCCATTCCCAGCTCCTTAAAAGTCATCTCGCAGAACTTGCGGATTGTTGTCGTCACGCCGGTTGCCAGCACAAAGTCTTCCGGCTTGTCCTGTTGCAAAATCCGCCACATGCCCTCCACATAATCTCTTGCATGTCCCCAATCGCGCTTGGCATCAATATTGCCGAGATACAAACGGTCTTCCATTCCCAGCTTAATCCGCACCGCCGCACGGGTAATCTTGCGGGTTACAAAAGTCTCGCCGCGGCGCGGGCTCTCATGGTTGAACAAAATGCCGTTGCAGGCATACATTCCGAAACTCTCACGGTAATTGACCGTAATCCAATAGCCGTAAAGCTTGGCCACGGCATAAGGCGAACGCGGATAAAACGGCGTGGTTTCGCGTTGCGGCGTTTCCTGAACCAGGCCAAACAGTTCGGAAGTCGAAGCCTGATAAAAACGGGTCTTTTTCTCCAGGCCGCAGGAACGGATAGCCTCCAAAAGCCGAAGCGTCCCCAGGGCGTCGGCATCGGCGGTATATTCCGGGCAATCCCACGAAACCTTAACATGCGACTGTGCCGCCAGATTATAAACCTCGTCAGGCTCAATCTTCTTGATCAGGCTCAAGATATTCGAAGAATCCGTCAAATCGCCGTAATGCAGCTTCAGCCGGGCGTTTTTGTCATGACTGTCCTGATAAAGATGATCAATCCGCGATGTATTGAAAGAAGAAGCACGGCGCTTCATGCCGTGAACCTCATATCCCTTTTCCAACAACAACTCGGCAAGATAAGAACCGTCCTGCCCAGTAATTCCAGTAATAAGCGCTTTTTTCATAATTTCCTCTGTTTTCTGTTTACTGATAAGATTTGCCTAAAGTATCACAAGCATTTCGGAAAAGCAACCCTCATCACTCACCCCAATGCCGCCGGCAGCCCGCAAAGACGTCCAGCTCCGGCTCATAAACGCCGGTATCGATACCCAAAATTCCCAATGCCGTATGGAACAGATTATCATGAGACAGCGGCTTTTGCAGATATTTTTCCATACACGCGCGCTCAATTCCCAAATCATCTGCCGTCGTATCGCTCATCCAAACCATAAACGGTATCTTAATCTGCCCCTCCGGCGCCCAGCGATACGGAGCCGCGTGCAGATAAATGCCGTTTTCGCCCAAAGATTCGCCGTGGTCCGACATATAAACCAGCGTAACGTTATAAATGTCGCCGAGCTTCCGAAATTCATTTATTAAATCCGCCAAATTCTGCGCCGTATAACGAATAGTGTTGTTATAAACGTTAACAATCTCCTCATCGGAACACTTGTCCAAGCGTTCCGTTTTGCAGGCCGGCTTATAAACTTCGGCCGTCTCCGGATACCGCAGATAATACGTCGGCCCATGACTGCCTTTCTGATGCAAAACAATCAGCCGGTCCCTTGGACTTGCCGCCAAACGTCCGGCCAGTCCTTCCGTCAAAATCTCATCAAAACAGTTGGCCGTCGTACAGGGGCTTTCGGTCTCCACCCGGGCGCAAACGCCCTTGCAGCCGGAATTGTTGTCGCGCCACAAAACCTCATATCCGGTTGCCGCGGCAACATCAAGCAGATTTTCTTTCCTTTTGGCCTTCCACAGGTTAAAATCACGCCGCCCTTCCAATGCAAACATGCAAGGCAGCGAAACTTCCGTAGACGTTCCGCAGGACGAAACGTCGCTAAAATTAAATATCTCGCTTCGGTAAGGATTAAGGGGGGCAGTCGTATCAACCGCATAACCGTTCAATCCCCAATTTGCCGCCCGCGCCGTTTCTCCGGCCACAATCACCAGCAGATTTTTCTTTTCCGGGCTTTGCCAATAGCGTTTCAACGAAGCGTCAACGGCAATCTTCTCCACCGGACCGCTGCTTTCGGTCATTTTTATTTTAACCAGCGAAACCACCGCCCCAAAATAATTGACCGGAATCAGCGAATATTTCAACGGCTTGTTGTTGCGCATAAATTGAGCGGTCGTCTTAAAACCCGAAAAAACAACTCCGGCCACAATCAGCAAAGATACCGCAATCGTAAACAAACGCTGTACCAGCTCGCCCACCCAGCCGCGAGAGCGGATTTCGGTTTTATAAACCACCGCCGACGGCAAAACGCCCAACAGGGCAACATACCAGAAAATACTGTAACTGAAGGTTTCCCTTGCTTCATTAACGTCCGTCTCCAGCAAATTCAGCAGCATCACCTTGTCAACGGCAATGTTATAGGTAATCATGAAATAATAAACCACGGAATTAACCAACAGCAGCAAAACCGCCAAAAATTTGGTTACCGGACGAAACAGCAAAATATTGCAGGCGGCATTCAGCAGCAAAAACAAACACAACAAACCGGCCGCAAAAAACAGCCCGCTCGGAGAAACTTCATAAAATTTCTTAAAAAACAGCGGATTATAAATAACCAAAACCGCCGCGGAATATACGGCATTAAACTGAAACGATGAAACCGAAAACCAGCGCTTCTGCGCCCAAATACTATTGCTCTTCATTATCTTTCCCTTGCTTGTTCTCTGACCGGGGCGCCGGTTTTGCTTTGGCATCAAAATGAATTTTAATTTGTTCGGCAAGATACTTCTGCATATTCCGGCGAAAGTTCTCCCGCGAAAAGTTTTTCAGCGTCATCTGATGAACTTTTCCGATTTCGCCCCGAACTTCCTCAGAATTTTTCAGCCACAGGCGCCTGATTGCCTCCTCGATTTCCTCTACGCTGCACTTATCCAGATACATGCCGCACCCTTCGGGCAGCGTGAAACCGTTGTCATAACTGATAATCGGAAACAAACCGACGGACAGCGCCGTGACCGTCGCTGTTGAAGTAGCTTCCGCACAAGAAGGATTTATATAAGCAAAGCAACGGGAGACAATCTGACCAAATTTCTCGGAACTGGGCATGACCAACCCATGAAAATGAATATTCGGAAACGCGGTAAGTTCTTTTTTGTAAAGTTGATAAAACTTGCTTTTCTTATTGATTTTGCTCATCACGTTGAGCGTCCACTCCGGATGCCGCGCAAAAACTTCCAAGAGCAAATCCAATCCCTTATGCACCGGCCCGGCACCGCCCATCCACAAAAATTCCCGTTCCCGCGGATAATATTCGCCCGGTGTCTTAACCCGTCGCAGCTGGGAACCGGTCAGGTTTATCAGTTTGATTTTTGAACGAGACCATTCCGGATAGGTGTTTAAAGTATGCTCATTTCCAACCAAGGAACAAACATCGGCAGCCTCAAGCCGGCCATCGCCGTCTTCGCTGCTCACACGCTCGGGCAACAACTTAATTCCCCGCCGCCGTTCCAGATAGGCCAGCCTTTCCCGCTCCCGGGCATTGTTATAACAGCCATAACTCCCGGTAAGATGCAGCATCTTAAGCGCTCCCGGTTTAAGGAATTTTTCAAACTCGTCAAAACGTCCCACAATGTCAAACATAATGTCGTATTGATGCGCGGGACGAAAACCGGCATTAAAATCAATACAATCAACATTATAACCCAAATCATAAAATATCCGGGCAATTTCACGATTTTCCCAGCGGTTGGTATGATACTTCAAACGGATGTCATTGTCCTTGAGCAGCAGGCTGTCTTTCATATAAGAAACCAGAACATTTCCCTTGGCCCGCGGATGCAATGCCGAAGCTGCTTCTCCGCCCAATTTGTCCATCAACAGATTTTTCAGCCGTTTCCGGTATTTTTTGACCGGAACCAGAAAGCACAGCAGCTTTACCCAAAATTTTTTCATTTCAACCTCAAATTTAGTCGCCAGGCTACGCTATAACAAAAGCCGCCGCTTTTCAAACACTATTAGGCAGATATCCCAAAATTCCCTGCAAATGTTTGCAAAAAATTTACTTTCGGAGAATAGCATAATAATATCGATTCTTATCATTAAAAGGTTTATTATGAACACAGCCATTTGTTTACACAACGCTACTGTCCTGACCGGGTTTTCGGTTATGGAAAACTGTGCGGTTTATATCAAAAACAACCGTATTGCCGATGTTTTCAGCGAACGGCGTTTTCTCCAAAAACAATTCAATCCCAAAGTCAAAATCATTAACGCTAACGGCGCCTATATTGCCCCCGGCTTCATAGACACCCATATTCACGGCATCGGCGGTTACGGCACCGACGATTACAAAGCCGATTCGATTTTGGAAATGTCCGAAATTCTGGCCCGCTACGGTGTCACTTCCTTCATCCCGACCCTCTACGCCGCCCCCGAAAAAGAAATGACCCGCGGCATCAAGGCAATCGTCAAAGCCATGGGACACGAAAAAGGCGCCCATATTCTCGGCATGCATCTTGAAGGCCCTTTCATCTCGCCGGAACGCCTGGGCGTCCAATCGCCAAACAGCATCAGCCCGGTCGACCTTCCGCTGATGAAACGCCTCTGGAAGGCCTCCAAAGGAAAAATCATTAACATGACGCTTGCTCCGGAACTCAAACACACGCGGGAATTGGCGCTGTTTTGCATCGAACAGGGAATTATCATGCAGGCCGGACACACCAACGCCACCTATCAGAATATGCTGGAAGGCATGCAGGTGCGGATCATGCATACCACCCACCTGTTTAATGCCATGAGCCGTATGCACCACCGGGATCCCGGCGCGGTCGGCGCAGTTCTGATACACCCGGAACTTTCCTGCGAATTTATCGCCGACGGCATCCATATTGACCCCAACCTGATTAAACTTCTGGTCCAATACAAACCGTTGGACAAGCTGGTAGTGGTAACGGACTCTCTCAAACCGACCAAACAAAAAGCCGAACATTTGTTTGCCAACAACGAAGAAGTCTATCTGGACAAATGCTTTTACCGTAAATCCGATAATGTAATTGCCGGCTCGGCCATGACCATGATCGACAGCGTAAAAAACCTCGTATCCTGGGGCTTGTCAGTAGAACAGGCCATACAGATGTCCTCCGCCAACCCGGCGCAGGTTTTGAAACTTTCCAACAAAGGCATCATCGCCCCCGGCTACGATGCCGACCTTGTGGTGTTCAATCAGGATTTTCACATTATTCACACTATCTTAAACGGCCAAATCTATCAGGAGAAATAACATGCGCCTTATCATCAGACCCGATTATGACGATTGCTCCCAGTGGGCAGCCAACTATATTGCATACAAAATCAACGGATTTCGCCCCACGCCGCAAAAACCGTTTGTCTTGGGATTGCCGACCGGATCGACCCCGCTGGGCACCTATCGCGAATTGATCAAACTGAACCAGGCCGGCAAACTCTCTTTTGAAAACGTCGTAACTTTTAACATGGACGAATATATCGGCCTCGACGCCAGACACCCGCAAAGCTATCATTATTTTATGTGGGAAAACTTTTTCAAACACATCGATATCAAACGCGAAAATGTCCACATCTTAAACGGCATGACCAAAAACTATGCTAAAGAATGCCAAAAATATGAAGACGCCATCAAAAAAGCCGGCGGCATTCACCTGTTTTTGGGAGGGGTCGGCTCCGACGGACACATTGCTTTTAACGAACCCGGATCATCGCTGACTTCCCGTACCCGCGTCAAAACCCTGACCTCCGAAACCATTAAGGCAAACTCGCGCTTTTTTGACAACGATATCAGCAAAGTTCCGACCACGGCCCTGACTGTCGGCGTCGGAACAATTATGGATGCGCAGGAGGTTATGATTCTTTCTACCGGAGCCAACAAAGCCCGGGCGCTGCACCATGCAGTCGAAGGAAGCGTCAATCACATGTGGACGGTCAGTATTCTGCAAATGCACCAACACGCCATCATCGTATGCGACGAAGAAGCAACCAAGGAATTAAAAGCCGATACGGTAAATTATTTCAAAGACATTGAACGGTCGCGAATTACCGGTTAATTTAAAACTCCCGCTGATGAATTAGCTCAAAAGCGGGAGTTTTTTAATTCGATATATTAGAAATACAAGTCCTACCAAAAGGTCGGAGAATGAGACGTATAGAATGATTTATAGGGGCTAAGAAAATCCTAGCGTAGATAGACCTACGTGTAGTTGATAGTTGGCGATTGGCAAGCACATCGTGCGCAGACAGAGCCTTACGTGACGAGCGAGCTTGCGAGATCAACTTTCTGAGTTCCCCGTAAAATCGCTTTATACGGCCATTATACAAGCTCTTCATTCAAGGAAGTATTGAACCGTCGCTACCACCCTCACCTTTTTCTCAATCTGATTAATCTCTTGAGCCGAGGCTGTCTGATCACGGGGCAAAATAGAGAAAACGCCCTGATTGGCACTACGGATACGCCCAACCGAGCTGTTAGAGCTTTTGGCAAATTCAGCAGCGGCCGCTTGCGCGTTTTTGGTCGCTTCTTCAAGCATTTTTGGCTTAATCTCATTAAGCTTTGTAAAGAGATATGAGACCGGAGAACCATAAGTCTGGCTGTCAAAGACAACCCCTTTGCTGATTAACACCGCCGTCGAGTTCAAAGCCCGTGCCACATTGTCAACATTGTTTGAACGAACCTGCACCCCCTGGGTCAGAATATATCGCACATTTCCGGCATCGCCGCTGCGATACGGATTAGCCATCAAATCATTGGTTTCTATCCGCCCGGTGGTAATTTCGCTTTGCTGAAAACCCATGTTTTTCAAAAACCCCAAAATCATCCCCAGCTGGGAATTCATTTCATTCTGCGCAGTTTTCAAATCATTCCCGGTTACGACAAATTTCAGCTCCCAAACGGCCAAGTCCGCCCGGACATCCATTTCCGACAATCCTTTGACTGTCACAAAATTACTGTCCATTTTGGCCCGGTAATAAAAATACCCCGGAAAAAAACCGCCTAAAAATACGCCCAGAGCCAACAGCCCTGCCGCCACCTGCCGAGAGCCGCACTTTTGAATATTATCATCCATAACACCCTCCTTGTTAATGTTACATACAAATAACAACGGTTTCTAAGATTTCATCCCTACACAGCAATAATCAAATCCGTTTTGCGCCATTTCTTCGGCCTGCATCATATTGCGCAAATCCACAACCCGCGGCTGCCGCATTTTTGACTTCAGAACCGCCAAATCAAGATGCCGGAAATCTTCCCATTCGGTCAGAATAACCAATACGTCCGCGCCCTGTGCCGCTTCATAAGCATCTGCGGCATAAACAACGCTGTCGCCGATAAGCTTTTGCGCATTAGGCATCGCTTTCGGGTCATACACCGCAACATTGTGCGAGCGCTTTATCAGCTCCCGCAAAATATCCATTGCCGGAGATTCCCGACAGTCGTCGGTTCCGCCTTTGAACGCCAGCCCCAAAACGGCAATCCTGGCTTCGGAATTGCCTTCTGCCGCCGCCAAAACCCGTCGAGCCATATTGACCTTGCGCTCGTCATTATACGAAATCGTCGTTTCGATCAAATGCAAATGTACGCCGAATTTTTTTGCCATTTCGGCCATGGCGTTGGTATCTTTCGGAAAACAGCTCCCGCCATATCCCGGTCCTGGATTCAAAAATTTGTTGCCGATTCGGCTGTCAAGTCCCATTCCCCGGGCAACCTCATTAATATTGGCCCCCGAAGCCTCGCAAAAATCGGCCATTTCGTTAATGTAATGAATCTTCATTGCCAAAAAGGCATTGGAAGCATATTTAATCGTCTCAGACGACTTCCGGCCAACCAACAAAAACTGCGTCTTGCCTTCAAACGGCTTATAAAGCTCCCGCATGACCTTTCCGGCTCTTTCGCTGTCAGCGCCGATAACAATCCGGTCAGGATTAAAAAAGTCATGAACGGCAAAACCTTCGCGCAAAAATTCCGGCAGCGAAATAACGTCGCAGTCTGCCCCGGGATTAACCCGGCGGACAATCGCCTCAACTTCATCGCCGGTTCCGACCGGTACTGTCGACTTGGTTGCCAAAACCGTATAACCATCCAAATATTGTGCCGCTTCCTGAGCCGCCGCATAAATATATTGCAAATCAGCTTCTTTGGTAACCGGATGCGGCGGTGTCCCGACCGCCAGCATAACCACGTCGGCACCGGCAACCGCCTCTTTCATATCCGTCGTAAAACGGAGCTTCCCCGATCTGACCGCCTTTTGGAACAATTCTTCAAGCCCGTCTTCATAAATTGTCAGTTGCCCATTGTTCAAAGCCTCGATTTTAGCGGCTATTTTATCAACACAAATGACCTCATTGCCAAATTCCGCCAGTCCGACACCCGTCGGCAAGCCAACATATCCGGTTCCTACAATCGCTATTTTCATCAGTCCCTCAATTTTGTTTGCTATGAATGTTTTCCATCATACCCAACCGCAAAATTAAAGCAATCGATTAATCAGACATTTCCACCATGTAAATTAAATCTTGATTTCAAAAAAAAATTTCATTACTCTGAATAAATATTTTTTATGAAACAAGGACTAAAGTGAAAAAAATACTGCAAATTTTTGTAATCTGGGAAAACGGACGGACCCTTGAAAATAAAATTATGCAGGATATCGCCTCCAAATATGATATTCAGCAAACCTTTATAATCAACTGGCCCGCCACCGAATTTGCGCAGAACCTTTCCCGTCTTTACGGAAAGAAAATCCCCGCCGGCTGCAAAAAAGAAAAAGAATGCGGCACCGGAGCCTTCACACTCATTGTGGGCTATGACAACAACCCCAATATGGTGGAAGATTCACACCACCCGGAACAGAAGAGCAATTACAATGCCATCCGCGACAAAAACCTCTATCGGCAATGGACCGGCGGCGGCTACTTGGTTCATGCCAGCGACAATTCCGCAGAAGCGGCCGAAAACCTGCTTTTTATACTGGGAATGTCTCAGCGGGAAATTGAAGAAAATTATTCCGCTCATCCTTCCGGAGAAAAAATCACGTTAACCCAAAGCATGATCGGCGCCAACGGCTGGAGCAGCCTTGACGAACTGAAAGGCTTTGTCGCCAAACTCCCCGACACCAGGCTGCAAAATTCTGACAACGGGCTCGTCATCACCACTTCGGACTTTGCCAAAACCAGCCGTCTGCTGAACCTGAAAAAAAGGTTTAAGCTGTTTAAAAAGAACGAATACATCGCCGTTATCGGCGGACAAAGCTGCAATATTTTGATGAAGGCGGCCTAATCGCCGTCTTCATCTTTGTCACCATCAGTATTGCCGTCAAAGAAAATATGAAACAGCGGCTTGCGATACATCCACAGGTTTATCATACCGAAAACGACGGCCAGCGAACCGAACAAATAAAGCAAATAATACCAGTTCAACTCATTGGCATTCATCATTACGTCCTGATTGTTAACCCGCAAAAAGGCAATGGCAACGGCGGTTATAATAAACGCCACAATAAATGCCGAAGTCCAAATTTTATGCATCACGTCTTTGCGGACAAAGAACGCCATCAGCACATATAGCAAAATAAACGCCAAAAACAAATACATTTCCATCTTATATCTCCTGTTCTGTTGCCAAAAGATATAATTCTCCCGCGGCCTTTTTCAATCCAAACGGCTTACTCTTTGGAAATTTCCTTGATTTTTTCTTCAATCAGCTCTTCATTATAGGGCGGAACTTCATTCTTTGGCGCCTCACCGTCAATCTTGCGGCGGACAAAATCATAATCCACCTCGCCGGTGTCGTCTTTCATCACCAAAACGTGATTCCATTGGAAGCCGGCTTCATTCTTGCGCCCGCCCAACCAATAGGCATCGCCGAGATGATCGCTGATAACCGCATTGGCCGGTTCCAGCTCCGCCGCTTTTTCCATATATTCGATTGCCTGCTCATATTTTCCCAACCGGTAAAACGCCCATCCCAGACTGTCAAGAATATGGCCGTCATTCGGCGCCTGATTATAAGCATCGACAATCATGCCGAAAGCCTGCTCCACATTTTTTCCCTGCTTCAGCCAGCTGTACCCGAGATAATTCAAAACCAGATAATGGTTTTGGCTCAGCTCCAAGGCTTTCAGAAAACTTTTTTCCGCCTTGTCCCATTGCTTATCCTGTTCGTAAGAAATCCCCAAGGCGTAGAACAAAACCCAATGCTCATTGTCAAATTTATCAATTTTCTTCACGGCTTTTTCATAATATTCAATTGCTTCGGCCTGTTTATTGTTCACCCGCAACACGTCGCCCAAATCTAAAAACAGCTGATAATTGCTGTAACCGTCAAGCGCCAAAGCCTTCAAAAGCAGTTCCGCCGACTTGTAATCTTCCATCAAAACAAAATTGCTGGCCTTTTTGAGCTGCACCGTATAATAAGCCTCCGAATTCTTGTCAATATCATCATAAACCTCATTGGCTTCGGCATACATCTCCCGGCTTTCCAGAATATCCGCCAACAGCAGCTTGGCCAAATCATATTTCGGATTGGCGTAAACCGACAGACTGATAAACATATGAGCCAAATCAACACCGGCCGCTCCCTGGCGCAGAGTCGATGCAATGCTGAACAAGGCTTCGGACAAACCGATATTGGCGCTGTCAACAATCGGCGCCGTCTTTTCGGGCTTAGCCTTACGGACATTGTGCACCAGCCGGTTCAGCATATCGGCAAGCACATTGTCGTCATGATAACGGCGAACCAAGGACACCGCCATTTCTTTCTGCCCGGTACGTACATAAAAATTCGTAATTATCTGCAACGAACGGAAAGACATTTCCAAACTTTCCTCGTTGACAATTACCTCATAATTCTTCTGGGCTTCGTCATTTTTACCGTAATAATCGTTTATCATGCCGGCGTGGAAATTATACAACGCCCGAAAACTCGGCTCCTTTGCCACCACGGCAAGCTTCTGCAGCGCCTTTTGGCGGTTTGCTTCGGCATCGCCCGGCCGCCCCACATAAGACCATGCCGAAAGCAGCGGAACAATAAACTGGTCATATACCGGCCCCTTAAGCCCCGACAAATCCTTTTCCGCCTCGGCATACCGCCCTTCTTTCATGTCGTCCGTCATCAGAATAATATAAATAAAATTGTTCTTATCGCCGTTGGATTGGGAGATTCGGGCATATTTCGCCGCCTCATGCACCCGGCCCTTGGAAACCAGAAGCAAATAAACGCTATTAATCAGTTCCGCATTTTCAGGATCGTCTTTTAAGGCCTCAATATAATAATCCGCAGCCTTGTTAAAGTTCTTGCGTAAATGAGCAACCCTTCCGGCCACATAAGCGCCGTATGACTTTTTCAGCTGGGCGGAATGAACCGACACCGGGCGCTGCGACTGGCGCACCTCCATGCGGTTGGAACAGGAGTTAAACAACATGACTCCGCACAAAAAAACAACTATGTAACCCAGTTTTGACATCTGTAATATCACCAATATACCCCAAAATTACGGCCTTGCCCAGCCTCGGCAAACAACCTGCCATTAAATCTAAGGCCGCCGGGACAAAATCTACCCGGATACTTTATAAAAAACTTTTATAACTGACAATAAGAATTATATTTTATTACCCTTATTTTTGTATATATACATTTTTTGTGTAAATAAATGATTACTCTTGCAAAAAATCCTTTTTATTCTAAAAATAGGATCATGGAAAAAGAAATTAACATAAAATCGGCCTTGGAATATTATCTTCTCGCCGGCGTTGACGAAACCGTCGGAGACCGCCCGTTTGAGCTTGGCTCCGAAACAGTCAAAGCCTCTCCGGCGCCGGTTGTCCTGCCCCGCCCCGCTCCGGCACAAACGGCCGCACCGGCGCGCCAGGCGACAACCGAACTGGCTCAGGCAACGGCAACTGCCTGCAAAAACGCCCACGAAATCTGCTCCCAAGCCAAAACGCTGGAAGAACTCCGCCAGGCTGTGGAAAATTTTGAAGGCTGTGCCCTGAAGCTGACCGCCGCCCACACCGTTTTCGGCGACGGCAATCCGCAGGCCAAAATTGTCCTCATCGGCGAAGCCCCGGGAGCAGACGAAGACCGAATCGGCATTCCCTTTGTCGGACGCAGCGGCAAACTGCTTGATAAAATGCTGGCCGCTATAGGTCTGGATCGCTCGGACTATTACATTACCAACATCTTGCCTTGGCGTCCGCCCGGAAACCGCACGCCTACCGGCGGCGAAATTGCCGTCTGCCTTCCTTTTCTAAAACGACAGCTTGAGATTATCAATCCGGACTATATTTTATTGCTGGGCGGCAGCTCCGCCAATGCCCTTTTTGACAATCAGGAGCCGATTTCCAGATTGCGCGGCCGTTGGCTGGAATACCCCAAAGGCAACGGCTCTTCCGCACAGGCATTGGCAACTTTCCACCCGGCATACCTGCTGCGCAATACCGGACAAAAAGCCAAAGCATGGACCGACCTTCTCAAACTCTACAAGGAAGCCGTGGGATAAATTACTTTTTGCTGTTAAGATAAAATAAAATTGATTATTATACGGTTAAGTTAATTTTTTAAGGAATGTAATAATGTTTGAAAAGAAGAAACTTTTTCTGGGTTTGCTGGCGGCCTATGCTTTCGTTGCAGCAACGCCTGCTTACGCAATTAATGAAAATGACGCCATTTTGGTCAAAATCCAGGATATCAAACCGGTTAAAAATGAACGCGGCGTAACAACCGGATGCGAATTTTTAAGCACTATTTATAACCGGACCAACGAAGACCTTTCCGAACTTTCCTTTGACCTCAGCTGGTTTGACGAAGCCGTCCAAAACACAATTACTCAGGAAAAAAGCATGAGACGCAACGGCCGTGACGATTTGCGCGGTACCGAAGACTATATTTCGCCCGATGTCATCAGCACGCTCAACATTCCTGTCCTCAAGAAAAATTCTCAAAAAAGCATGCGCGGCAAAATCACCTCCGACCGCTGTTTTATCTTGCTTGAAGACGCCAAAATCAGCGTTTCTTCCTGCAAAAAGGATGGCAAGGACGGAGACAAAAACGGCCTTTCCTGCCAGTCCCTGTTCCGTTACATTTCTTCCAAATCGCCCGAATATTATACCGATTTTCTGGCCGTTTCGGTCGAAAACCAAAAAGAACTGGACAACAAAACCAAGGAACGCCAGTCTCAGGAACTTGATACCCTGTTCAAAAACGCCGAAGCCAATCTGAATAAAGCTTCCCGCCTGTTGAATTCTACGGTAGCGCCGGTCAATCCGCTTCCGGCCGCAGCTTCGGAAAAGAAGCCCGTACCGATGCCGGCAGTCTCCGCACCAGGCGTTCCGGCTCCGACAACGGCCAACAAAAAATAACCTATCGGGAGAAATGCCTTGCGTAAGATTTTATTTTACAGCCTGCTAATTGCCGGATGGGAGCTTTGGGTTCCCCAAGCTCGGGCTCAGACTTTTGAAGGAATGTCTGCAAACAACGCCCCTTCGGTGCAAACAACCGCCCCGTCCCCGGCAATGGGAAAAAAAATCATGCGTAACCCGATTATTAACCAGGCTCAAAAGAACCGGCAGGAAAACCAGCCGGAATCTCGGATTATGCTCTACTACCGGAATTTCAAAATAGACACAACCCCTTCCGGCCGGGTTATGTGTGATTTTGACCTGATAATCCATAATTCCACACCTTATAAAATTAATACTCTAAACCTGCAACTGGTTTGGCCCAGCATCAAAACCTCCGCCAGCTTTTATGACGTCAGCCCGCGCAGCGAGAACTATATCCCGATGACCCTGATGGGCAAAGGTTGCTACTCTATGGACAAATACCCCAATGTTGTCGTTAATCTCTGCCGAATCAAAGGCATGAGCGGCGAACAATGCGCTTCTTCCATTATCTGGGTCAAAGTCAAATAAAAATGAAAACAGTTTTGAGCAAATTTGCCGGCCTCTCCGCTCTTCTCATCGGAATGCTGCTGATTCCTTGTTGGGGCCATGCGGAAGAAACGGCAACGCAAAAACTGCTCGCCAGTCTGAATCTCAATCGTGAAGATATCCGCGTCTACCAAAAAGTTTTCGATGCCCTAAAAGCCCAAAACTTTTCAGAAAGCGACCGCTTAACCAAAAAATTGAACAACAAGCTGCTCCTGGGACATATATTGGCAGAAAAATACCTGGCCCCAAAATACAAAAGCAACTATGAAGAACTGGCTTTGTGGCTTGAACAATATGCCGACCACCCTCAGGCCAAAAGAATATATCGGCTGGCACAGCGCAAAAAACAAGACCGGGAACTGTCCTGCCCGGTAGAATACCCCCAAACCGAAACCTTTTCGGTATATCATTGGGATATGCGGAAATTTTCCGGCTTGTCCGCCGCCAACAAAAACTTTCTGCTGAAAAAATTAAAAGATTTCCGCCGGGCAATCAGCCGCGGAAAAACCAAACAGGCCCGGTTGATTCTGGAAAACGGGCCAATAAAAAAACTGCTTCCCGACATCTATTACAGCCGGCTGGCCAA
>UQFU01000032.1 GCA_900540425.1 uncultured Alphaproteobacteria bacterium | reverse complement strand
ACGGCCCGTCGCAGGGGTGGACCACATGCGGAAGAAGCCGATATCATAAGCCCAGCCGTCGCCGCCTAAAATCCATACGGATTTTTTAATCAGGTAGTCGGCCAATTTGTTGAGGTGTTTGGCTTCCGGTGTGTCAATGCCGGCGAGTTTTTCGCGCAGGGCTTTGACATTGGCGCGCTGGTCGTCAATTTCGATATCAGTTGTCTGAGGATTGCTGAGAATTCTGTATGCTACTTCACCGACTTTGTCTTTCAGGCCTTCGAGCAGGTCTTTGGCAAAGCGGGTTTGCTGGTCAATGGAGAATCTCATGCCCAAACCGAATTCGGCATTGTCTTCAAACAGGGAATTAGCCCAAGCCGGACCGTGGCCTTTTTCATCTTTGGCGTACGGGGTGGTCGGGAGGTTGCCCGAGTAGATTGAAGAACATCCGGTTGCATTGGCAACAACCATGCGGTCGCCGAACAGCTGGGTGAGCAGTTTGACGTACGGCGTTTCGCCGCAGCCGGCGCAAGCGCCGGAGAACTCAAACAACGGCTGAATCAGCTGTGTGGTTTTCGGCAGGTTCTTGGCAACTTCGGTCCGTTTTACATAAGGCAGAGTCTCAAAGAACTTCCAGCAGGCTTTCTGTTCTTCAAGGTGGTTTTCAATATGATCCATATTGATAGCCTTGCGTTCCGGATTTTCTTTGTTTTTGGCCGGGCAGGCGCTGACGCAGATGCCGCAACCGGTGCAGTCTTCGGGAGACATTTGCCAAATGAACTGCTTGCCGGCAAATTCTTTGCCTTTGTACGGGGCAGACTTGAAGCCGGCCGGAGCGTTTTTCAATTCTTCTTCAGAAGCAACTTTCATACGGATAACGCCATGCGGGCAGACCAGCGAGCATTTGCCGCACTGAATGCAGGTATTGGGATCCCAAACCGGAATTTCGGTGGCAATGCAACGTTTTTCGTACTGGGTTGTGCCTGTCGGCCAGGTTCCGTCGACGACCTGTTCAAAAGCAGATACCGGCAGCTCGTTGCCGCGGTCGGCGATGATTTCGCCGGTGAGCTTTTTGACAAATTCCGGAGCATCGGCCGGAACCGGCAGGTTGCGGTGGAATTTGGATGTAACGGTTGACGGATATTTAACTTCGTGCAGGTGCTCCAGAGAAGCATCAACGGCGACAAAGTTTTTCTGGACAATGGCATCGCCCTTCTTGCTGTAAGTCTTTTTAATCGCGTTCTTAATCTGGGCGATTGCTTCGTCTTTCGGCAAGATGTTGGAGATGGCAAAGAAACATGTCTGCATAACGGTATTAATGCGCATGCCCATACCGGTCTGGCGGGCAACTTCTACGGCATTAATGGTGTAGAACTTGAGTTTCTTGTTGATGATTTCTTCCTGGACTTCAATCGGAAGATGATCCCAAACTTCATCTGCGCCGTAAGGAGCGTTGAGCAGGAAAGTTGCACCCGGTTTGGCAATCTTCAGAATGTCTACTTTAGACATGAAGGGAAACTGGTGGCAGGCAACAAAATCTGCTTTGCTGATCAGATAAGCCGCTTTAATCGGGTTATCGGAGAAACGCAGGTGAGAGGTGGTCATGGAGCCGGATTTGCGAGAATCGTAAACAAAATAGCCCTGGCCGTATTTGCCGGCGTCTTCAGCAATGATTTTGATGGAATTTTTATTGGCACCGACCGTACCGTCAGCACCCAGGCCGAAGAACACGGCGCGGACAACGTCTTTGGGTTCGGTGTCAATCGAATCGTCATAAGGCAGAGATGTTTTGTTAACATCATCGTTGATGCCGACGGTGAAGCCGTTAATCGGTTTGGCGGCAGCGCCGTTGTCGTAAACAGCTTTGACCATGCCCGGCGTAAATTCTTTGGAAGAAAGGCCGTAGCGTCCGCCGAAGATACGCGGCATGTTGGCAATTTCGCCGTTGGCAAAAGCCTGAGTCAATGTGGCGACGACGTCAAGGTACAACGGTTCGCCGGTAGAGCCGGATTCTTTGGTTCTATCCAGAACATTGACAACCTTTGCGGTTTTCGGCAGAGCTTTGAGGAAAGATTTTTCCGGGAACGGGCGATACAGGCGGACTTTAACCAGGCCGACTTTGTAGCCGTTGTTGTTGAGATAGTTGATGGTTTCTTCTACAGTTTCGGCGCCGGAGCCCATGATAACGATAACCTGTTCGGCATCGGGTGCACCGACATAATCGACAACGTTATACTGGCGGCCGGATATCTTGGCAAACTTGTCCATTTCCTCCTGAACAATGCCTTCAACTTTGTTGTAGTAGGGATTGGAAGCTTCGCGGCCCTGGAAGAATACGTCAGGATTCTGGGCGGTACCGCGGATAACCGGGGCTTCCGGGCGCAGAGCGTGTTCGGCGTTGAACTGCATGTCTACGTCTTTGACCATCGCTTTCAGGTCATCATCGGAAAGCAATTTGATTTTTTTGATTTCGTGAGAAGTGCGGAAACCGTCAAAGAAGTGCATGAACGGAACGCGTGAGCGCATTGTCGAGGTCTGAGCAATGGCAGCAAAGTCATGCGCTTCCTGAACCGAGTTGGAGCAGAGCATGGCAAAGCCGGTCTGGCGGCAGCCCATAACGTCAGTATGGTCGCCGAAAATCGACAAGGCGTGATAAGCCAGAGAACGAGCAGCGACATGCATTACGAACGGAGACAATTCGCCGGCGATTTTATACATGTTCGGAATCATCAACAGCAAGCCTTGGGACGCAGTAAAGGTGGTGGTCAGAGCACCGGCCTGGATTGAACCGTGGCAAGCGCCGGCCGCACCGGCTTCAGACTGCATTTCCTGAACTTCGGGAACAACGCCCCAAATGTTTTTCTGTTTGGCTGCAGACCACGCATCGGCCCATTCGCCCATCGGAGACGACGGGGTAATCGGGTAAATTACGCAGACTTCATTCAAACGGTGGGCAACGGAAGCCGCGGCTTCGTTACCGTCCATCATTTTCATTTTTACTTCTGACATAAGTTAGTTTCCTTATTGAGTTGGTGTTATAAAAAACACAAAAAGAGCCGTCAGACAAGACGATTTTAGGCCTGATCTTCCGGCTCGGTTAACTTAATATAGAATCTTCTATATGCGCGCTTTATATCACATCGGATTTCAAAAATCTATCAAAAAATTCGGCTTTTACCTGATAAAAATCAGAGGACGGCGTTCGGGGGATCTGTTGTTTAAAATTACAAAAAAATTTTGACAGCCGGGCTGGACGGAAGTATTGATAAAATTACAGTTTCAAACAGGAGAACTCAAATGAGAAAAATTATTGCCGGAACAGCTGCGCTTTTGATGGCGGCCGCCTGTTCCAACCTTTCACAATATACGACCGTCAGCAGCAGTGCAACGCCTAAAGAAAAAATGCGTGCCTGTATGATTAGTGAGGCAAACAGCAAGCTTCAGGCCGGTACGTTGTTTAATGCCGGTATCAGCGCAACGGCTGATGAACTGGTTAATATTTGTATTAAAAAACTGGCGTTGCAGGCGGCGGGAATCAGCGAAGAATCCCAATCTGCGGCGGAATCGATCATCACTAATCTGAAAAATCTGAATTCGGCTTTGGGAAGCAACTAAACATTGCTTTTGCGAAAACAGGAGAGGCGTGCGGCAGGTGCGCCTTTTGTTTTGGATAAAAGTGAAAATTGGTATTGATTATTTTGGGATTTGGTGTATATTCCTTTTGCTTTTGCGGGTATAGTTCAATGGTAGAACGAGAGCTTCCCAAGCTTTTAATGCGAGTTCGATTCTCGTTACCCGCTCCATTTTTATAAATGCACCTTTTGAGGTGCTTTTTTGCTTTATAAACCAGGCCTCCCGCGCAGTCCGATTTTAAGGATTTTTAATTTGATAGTTTTGAGAGAATTATTGTAGCGGGCAAAATGGTTCTGCAAATGTTGCAAAATGGTTTTGCACAGCTTTTAAAGTCTAGGTTTTGTCAAGTTTTAAAAGTAGGTTTTGTCGGGAGGTTTTATAAAAAAGTAAAAGCAGCTATTTGTAAAATTTAAATTGTCCGTTTTCCGTCTAAAAGAATCCCAGTTAGCCTTTAACCGGGATTTAAAATAAGGGATTTTAAATCCCAGTTTAAAATTTTTCAAAAATCCTCCTTTTTAATATCATATTGTTTTTTCTAAATAAAATAAAAAACGTTATGCAAAACCATTTTGCACAATGCAAAACCATTTTGCCTTTTCGAATTTCCCAAGGTTTCAAAATGAAAGAGCGACAGAAAGGTTTTTAAACGGCCTATAAATGGCTTAAAATAAAGGATTGAGAAAGAAGTTTATCCCGATATATCCCGGTAAATCTCGGTTAATCTCAGAATCCCAGTTATGCAGAACCATCTTTCTTCTTACAGATACTTTAAGCGGTTCTTAAATGGCCTATAAACATTGTCTATCAAGGGGGGTGGTAAAGTGGCATCCCGATATATCCCGGTAAATCTCGGTCAATCCCAGAATCCCAGTTATCCAAAACCATCTTTCTTCTTACACTTCGGTCACTTGGTTTGTAACAACTTTTGTTAGATGATTTTTTAGTATGATTTTAAATTGAAGCGTTTTTTAGTTTAGAATATGCTATAATAAAATGTGTTTGGGGAGGTTTAGCCAATGGCTGATGAGTATTTGAAATTTTATCATATATCCAGAGATGCTTCAAGCGAGAAGGCGAATGATTTTCTGTCTGAGGGGATTGTTCCAGAGCGAGGAAATGGTTATGGCGGGCAGAGCGATGGGTTTTATTGTTGGACCAGTAAAAATCGAGCTGATAAATATTACTGTTCTCTTCTTGTGGCGGCAGATGCGGAATGGGCTATGGAGAATTTTGGCATTGATATCAGGCTTAAAAATGGTGAAGCTCTTAAGGTTGAGGTGCCCGTAAAAAAAGATACGGTGAAATATCCTGATTGGCAGTTGGATAATGAACAGCATCCGAACGTGAAGAGGGGGAGAGACAGGTCAATTTTTCTTGATTTCTGGGAGAGCCAAAAATATGAATTCAATGTTGATGTGAAATTTGAAATAGAAAATTCTTCAGGTGAAAAATGTATTGTTAACAGGCTTGGATGGGATAATGAAGTTCGTTGTCCCATAATTGAATATGCTATGCCATCGGGGCAGCTCGTCGTAGAAAAAGCAGATAATACAAATGCCAACAATTCCCGCAGAACCCAAGCCATCAATGATTATTTATGCGCTAATTCCCCTTTATATAAAAGTAATTATGATAAGTTGATACAAGCTGTGGCCGCTAATAGCGAGGGTGTAAATATTAATGGAACTTTGTTGCATACTTCAGATATTCCAATCAAATATTGTTCCCCAAAGCCGATTAAAAATCTTGATGTTTTTAGAATTAAAGGAACAGTAGCGTATGATCCGGAAACAAACCTGAGAACAGAGCCTGAAAGTGTTGATGAAGTTGCCTGGGGGAACTACCGTATATTAATGAAAGAATATAAACTTGAAAATGTATCAAGACAGGAAACGGAATAGATAATTTTTCAGTATATAATTTATAAAATCAGTTGCAAAATAACTCAACTTGCATCTAATATTTGTGCGTCTGTTGTATATCATTAGTTGTAATTTGAGGTGAATTTATTATGCATAAGAATCATAACAAACAGCCTAAAAAAGATGTATTAAGCAAATTATTGTCCTCCAAGCGGGCTTCCAGAGAAATCAATTTGCCGGAGGATTTTCATTTGTCCGTAATGGAGAATTTGTCCGGCAGGCTTGACGGGATAGGCGACATGGAACCGGTTTTTTATTTTCAGAAGCGCGATTTGGCCGCCGGAACGGTTGCCGCCCGGAGCATTGAAGCCGAGTGTCGCGAAATTTATGCTGTCGGGAGGGGATATTTATGTGTGTGTGACCGTAATATCCCCAACAATAACCGCCGGCATCTGCATTTGTGCTTTCGTGAAAGGGAGTTGTTGGTGGCTCGTTGCTCCGAAAACAGCGAGAACGGTTATCATGGCGTTTTAATGTCGCGAAATCCCGGAGATGATCTTCAGGATTATCAGTTTTTTCATCGCAATAAGCTGGTTGAGCCTTTTTCGGTTGACTTAAAGCTGGGGATTTATGATGTTCGGTTTGAAGATTTTTTTAGTCTGATGTTTGATTTTTACGGAAAGTCCGGACTCGACTGGTAGTTTGTGCTAACGCTTTATTAATCCGCCTATGGTAATTATGGTCTAACAGATCAGGAGGCGGCAATGAAAACAGAAGCGCAAAAACAATATATTTATCCGCAGGAATATATCCCTTTTCGTCATGAGCGTAACAACGGTTTGCCGGGGTCGGAAACGTCGTTTGCCATTAATTTGACGGGTATGGCTGCTGCTTTGGGAGCGGTGGCGCTGCTGAAAGCAAGCGGTTCGGCTTGGTCCGGTTTGGCAGTTTTGGCTTTGTTTGTTGCCGTTTTGGCAGTAAGCGTTTGGGGGCTGGAATTTTTATTTCGGCGACAAGGAAGTTTGTTCTCTAAAATCAGGGTTCGCCGTCGTTTATCTTGGCCGCGCCTGGGATATAAGCTTTTGGCGCTGATGTTCGTCTGGGGGCTGATAGCTTTTCTTTATTGGTTGTTTCCGATTTATCAGGATAGTTTGTTTCGCGATTATTTTCGGGTTTTGAAAAGTATTTGGTGGCTGCTGGTCCTAATTGCGGTATTTTATTTTGCCGGAGAAGACAAGATTTCCGAACGCCCGAAAGATGCTTATTGGCAGTTAGGGCGTTGGCTTTGCGGATATCGGGAAGATGCGGACAAGGGGGAGTTGGCGGAGCTGTTTCGGGGCTGGGGCGTAAAGTTCTTTTATTTGGCACTTATGTTTCCGTATTTTGAACAGCGTTTGGACTGGTTTATGAAAGCCGATTTCGGACGAATGTCAGATTATCCTTATAACGTTTTTATTTATTTGAACGAACTGATTTTTTTGATTGATCTGTCTTTTGCCGCGGCCGGTTATATGATGACTTTCCGCTTGTTTAACACGCAAATCCGTTCCAGTGAGCCGACCCTTGTCGGGTGGTTGGCTGCGGTTATGTGCTATTGGCCGTTTTGGGGAGATTTGATTGGCCGTTATTATCTGGCTTACGGAACCGGAACCACCTGGGTACAAGTGTTTGAGAATACCGGCATTTGGTTTATTTTGTGGATGTCAATAATTTTGATTTTGGAATTGGTTTACAGCTTGGCAACGGTTGCCTTGGGATTGCGTTTTTCCAATCTGACGTATCGGGGGCTGGTAACCGGAGGGCCGTATCGGTATACCAAGCATCCGGCCTATGTTTTTAAGAATATTTCCTGGTGGCTGGTTTCAATGCCGTTTATGGTTTGGGGCGCGAATTGGCAGTTGGCGTTGCGCGGCTGTATTTTGTTATTTGGGGTTAATATTTTGTATTATATTCGGGCCAAGACCGAGGAGAATCATCTTTCGCATTATCCCGAATATGTGGAATATGCTCTGAAAATGAATGAAAAAAGTATTTTTGCACCTTTGGCGAAGGTTTTGCCTTTCTTGAGGTACAAGGCACCCGGGAAATAGAAAAATCCCCGCCAAAGCGGGGATTTTCAAGCTTTAAAATAAATAATTTTTGAGAAAACTGTAAAATTGGATTTCTGCGGAATCGGCATTGTTGTCATATAAAGCGCAAATGTCTTGATAATATTGCATTTCCGTCTGGTCAAACTCGGTTTCCCTGTGCTCGAACAGGTTTTGGGCATGTTTGAAAATGTGTTCCCGAAGCGCAGACTCGTTGACATTGTATATCATGCGGCGCAGAAAAAATATGACAGTTTTACGGTTGGCACTGAGGTTTAACAAGTCCAGGTGTTCACAAATAAAGCGCTCATAGGGAAAAGGATGAATTCCCGCATTGAGGTTTTTGAATGTGACGGCAAATTGAGCCGGTGTTTCCAGATAGGCAACCAATGCCGTCCGGGCAATTTCACGAATATCGGGATTGCTGTTTTCATGCAGTTTATAACACATTTCCAGAAAGCTTTTTTCATCAATACCCTGACGGCATTGTTGCAAAAGGGCTGCCAGCAACACCCCGTATGACGAAATGAAGTCCGGACAGTCCTGGCGGGTAGAGAAAAAATCATCCCATCGGCAGTTGGCCGGTTTAGCCGTTTTGCGGCCGTATAGGTCTTCCCACAACCGGCAATAGATGATTTTTTCAACCAGCCGGAAGAGCTTGATGCTTTGCCGTGCCGGCACCTGGCAGGCCAGATGCTGTAACAGGGGCAATGCGTGCTGCGCGGCTTGGTCATTGTCCAAAATGTTGGATTCCAGCCAATCGCAGACGAGACCATATGTTTCCGCATTCCAGAAAACATCTGAAAATTTTGAGGAATGTAGCGGTTCATCTTTAATCTCAAATAAAATATCAATCAGGTGATTGACATTGAAACTGCTGTTGTTGAACGGGCTTGACGGTTCTTTGAGCAGAGCTTTGAAGCTTTGGGATTCGGCATTTTGATGAGTTCTGACTACCAGATTGCGAAGCAAGTCGCGATATTGGCAATAAAAACCAGGATTGTATTTCATGCCGCAACTCAGGCTTTGCCACAGCAGCGTCCGGCTTTTTGAAAAAGGATGGAGCTGATGTCTGACAATGCTTTGCAAAATCTGAAAACCATCTTCCCGGAGGGCAGCCTTTTTCAGAAAATTTTGTTGCAAAATCGGGTGGATTTGGGCCAGACTTTCAAAATCCAGCGTTATGTGACTGAATCCTTCGACAATAATCGGCAGAAGCTGATGGCGGTTGCTCTCGTTTGTCCTCTCCAGAAGTTTGATTATACCGGAAATGTTTCCATACGCGTTGAGGCGGTTTTTCAAGACCGGCAGGCAGCATTCGACGAGATCGCGGTTTTCGACCCGGGAAACGATTTCAATCAGATAGCTGATGCTTAAATCGCTGTCCGTTTCACAAAACAGGAGCATCAGGAAGTTTTCACTCTGGGGGGACAAAGGATCTCTCAGCAGCAAAAGCAGAAAAGCCCCGTACATTTCCGACTTTGAATAGAGGGGAATCCCCAGAGCATCTCGGGCGGAAAAGTCAATATTTTTGACATTATACAGCGGCGTCTCGCGGTAATGCGCACAAAAATGATACCAACACTCGCTGCGAATCCTGTAGTTCGGGCAGCGCAACCCATACAGCATGGTGTCAACAGTAAGTTCTCTTTCCATAATGATAGTTATTTTAATTAAACGATATAATTATTTTATTTTGAAATTTTGTGTAGCACAACAGAGGCGTGGAATCAAGCAAAAACGGTCAGGCGTTGAAATTGAGCTGCAGATCTTTGTAGCGCGCGGGGTCGTTGATCCAGTTTTCGCGCACTTTTACAAAAAGGAAGAGGTGAATTTTGCATTCAAGCAATTCTTCCAATTCCCGGCGGGCCATTTGCCCGATTTTCTTTATCATGCTGCCGCCTTTGCCGAGAACGATGACCTTTTGGTTGTCCCGTTCAACATAAATGGTTTGTTCGCAGCGAACCGAGTTGTCGTCGCGGCGTTCCCATAATTCGGTTTCGACGGTAAGGGCGTAGGGAAGTTCCTGATGCAGGCAGAGAAACAATTTTTCGCGGGTGATTTCTGCCGCCAGAATGCGCAGCGGCATGTCTGAAATCTGATCTTCGGGATAAAACCAGGGACTGACAGGCAGCTGTTCGGCCAGATAGCGGTAAAAATCGTCAAGGTATTGCCGGGTTGTTGCGGAAACAAAAAACGTTTCGGCGAAATTTCCATAGCGGTTTAATTCTGCGCTCAGAGCAAGCAGTTTTTCTTTGGCAACCAAGTCGACCTTATTAATCAGGAGGACGGCGTTTTGTTTGTTTTTGTTAAGCTGATCGATGATGGCTCTGGTTTCATGGTCAAATCCGCGTTTGGCGTCAACGACCAAAACCGTTATGTCGGCATCGGTAACGCCGCTCCAGGACGAGGCTACCATTGCGCGATCCAATCGCCGTTTGGGTTTGAAAATTCCCGGGGTGTCAATGAATATGATCTGAGTATTTTCAAAAATTCCAATGCCGCGGACCAAAGAACGGGTCGTTTGCACTTTGGGCGACACGATAGACACCTTGGAACCGACAAAGTCGTTGGTGATTGTGGACTTTCCGGCATTCGGTGCTCCGATGAGGGCAACGAAGCCGCAACGCGTCGGCAGATTTTCTTCGGATTTAGCCGTCATGCCCAATTCGCTCCAACATAGCGGCTGCCGCGGCCTGTTCGGCCAGCTTTTTGCTGCGGCCGCTGCCTATGGTTTGCAGGCCGTTGCTAAGATGTGCAGAAACATGGAAAAGCGGCTCATGTTCGCTTCCTTCCCGGCTTTCTATGCGATATTGCGGAAGGCCGAGGTTTTTGCTGCAGGAAACTTCCTGAAGTTTGGTTTTGGCATCTTTGGGCGGGGCTACGTTCTTATCAATGAGTTCTTTCCAATGTTCGTTGACAAAGTCAACAGCCGTTTCACAGTCGCTGTCGATGAAAATGGCGCCGATGAGGGCTTCGCAGACGTCGCACAAAACGTTTTCATTTTCGCGGATGTCTTCCGAACCGACAATCATGTATCTGTCCAGGTGAAGGTTTTTAGCCATGGCGGCAACGGTTTCCCGACAGACCAGTCCGACAAAGCGCGGCGACAGACTGCCTTCCGGTTCTTTGGGAAAAGCCCGGTAGAGCAGGGCGGCAATGCTTAATCCCAGGACGCGGTCGCCCAAAAACTCCAGGCGCTCATAATTTTCGCCAATTTTAATTGAATGGCTGCTGTGAGTCAAAGCCTGACGCAGCAGGCTTTGATTTTTGAACCGGTATTTGATAATATTTTGTAATTCTTCGAACATGAGTTTATTTTATTTGGTTGAACATTCTGGAAAAACGGATTTTTTTCGGCCAGGCCCAGGGTTTGTACCAGGCATCGTCGGTGTTGTGCGAGAAAAAGATGATGCGGGCTTTGCCGACCAAGTTCTCGAAGGGGACAAAACCGACGTTGACACGGCTGTCGTCAGAGCGGTCACGGTTGTCGCCCATAACAAAATAGTTGCCTTGCGGAACAGTTACCTCGACCATATTGTCAGAAGGTTCGCGGTCGGAGAGTTCCAGAATATGGTGTTTGACGCCGCCGGGCAGGGTTTCAATATATTGGCGGTAGCGTTCGGCGTTGCCCTTGTCGTCGCGATTGACGAAGTCTTCAATTTTTTCGCGTTCAACCATTTTTCCGTTGATGTACAGACGGCCGTTTTCCATTTTGATTTTGTCGCCGGGGAGGCCGACAATGCGTTTGATGAAATCGGTTTTGTTGTCCTGCGGAAATTTGAAAACGACAACATCGCCGCGTTGCGGTTCGTCTGCCCAAACGCGACCTTTTATCAACGGCAGGCTGAAAGGCAGGGAATGTTTGGAATAGCCGTAAGTATATTTTGACACAAACAGGAAATCGCCGACATAAAGCGTCGGATACATTGAACCGGACGGAATCTTGAACGGCTCAAACAGAAAAGTGCGAATGAGTATCGCAATTACAATCGCGTAGATTATTGTTTTGAATGTGTCTAATATGCTTTCGTCTTTTTCCATCAAACTTCTTCTTTCGGCGTTAAATTTGTTTTGTTATATAGTTATTTTTTTATAGACATGCTCATCATAAACAATATTTTTTTTATATCAATACAAAAGGAGCAGTTGCTCTCATATTGTTTCAATAATTACAAATGCCTGGGCCCAGGGATAGTCGTCAGTCATGGTCAGGTGGACGGCAAAGCTTTTTTCTCCGATTTGTTTTTGCAGATTGTCCAAGGCGCCGCCGCTGATTTGGAGCTGTGGTTTTCCCGAGGAGAGGCGGGTTATTTGCATGTCTTTCCAGAAAGTTCCGGAAGCAAGGCCGGTGCCAAGCGCCTTGGAGCAGGCCTCCTTGGCGGCAAAGCGTTTGGCTGCCATGCAGGCGTATTCACGCGGGGAGATATGCTGCCGGCGCTGCATTTCCTGCTGTTCGGCGGGAGAAAATATGCGGCGCATAAATGCGGCGGGGCGTTGTTGGATTATTTTTTCAATCCGGCAAATATTGCAGAGGTCGCTGCCTATTCCGATAATCATTTTTTTGGTCCTGTCGGTTATTGGTTGTTTAAGCTATGTTTTACCAGAAAATAACTTAAAATCCAGAAAATAATGTAAAAAGGGATACAGCCGACGATCATCGGCCACAAAATCGGCCAGATGTCGTGGACAAAGGCATCCATATTCAGATTTTTGACGGCCTGCCAGGCCTGGGCAAAGAAAGCCTCAAAATCGGTATGTTCCGGGAGATGTTCGCTTTTGAGAATCAGGCGTCCGGTATACAAGACCGCAGCCCAAATAAACGGAAAGGTCCAGGGATTGCCGATGACGGTTCCCAAGGCGCTGGCGATAATGCTGCCGCCGAGAAGCCAAGCCGAACCGGCTGCCAGCAGCATGTGAAATCCGACGAAGGGCGTAAAGGATATGGCAACGCCGCAGGCAACGCCGACGGCAATGCTTTGCGGCGTTCCTTGCAGCTTTTTCAGGCGTAACAGAAAGGAATTCCAGTAAGAGGCGGATTTTGAAGGCTGTTTTGTAAACAAAGCGGGGCTCCCCAACAGTTGAACAAGTCTGTTGCGGCAGTTCCGAAGTTATTGGGTTGAACGGGACACGTAACTGACAACTTTGCTGGCTTTGAGAGCCGCAATAATGTCCGTCAGGTGTTTGAGGTCTTTGACTTCAATATCTACCAGCAACTCAAAATAACTAATCGTTCGGTAGACGATATTCAAGTTGGCAATATTGCCGTTGTTGCGGGCGACCAGGTTAGAAAGCTCGCCCAGCGACCCGGGTTCGTTATTGAGCATGATTTTCAGGCGGCCGATATGCGGACTGTCGTCGGCGTCGTCTCCCCAGGCAATATCCAGCCAGCGCTCCGGTTCGTTGGCAAATTTTTCTAACAATTTGCAGTCAATCGTATGAACGGCAACTCCTTTTCCGGTTGTGACGATGCCGACAATGCGGTCGCCCGGCAGAGGATGGCAGCAGCCGGCAAAATGAACGGCCATGCCGGGTATAAGGCCTTTGATTTTGAGCGGTTCGCCTTTCTTGTCTTTTTTGGACTTGAAGCTCGGAACTTTTAGCGATTTGACTACGCGGCCGAGCTTAGACTGTTTGTAGCCCGGGTAAACGGCTTTCAGCACGTCCCAGCCGGTAACCAGGCCTTCGCCGACTTTGGCGTAGATGTCGTCGACTGATTCCGCTTCAAAGTTTGGCATAACATTAACGAGGCCCTTTTCCGAAAATTCAAGGTTTTCGCCTTTAAATGTCCGCTCCAAAATCTGTTGTCCGAGCGTGATGAACTGTTCCCGTTTGTGGGCGCGGACATAGCGGCGGATAGCGGCTTTGGCTTTACCGGTAACGACAAAGCGTTCCCATTCGGTGGAAGGGTGTTGGGCTTTGGAAGTCAGGATATCGACTTGGTCGCCGTTTTGCAGGATTGTTCGCAGCGGCCTGATTTCGCCGTTAATTTTGGCGCCGACACAGGTGTCCCCGACCGTTGAGTGTACTGCGTAGGCAAAGTCGACCGGCGTGGAGTTCAACGGCAGGCCGATCAAGTCACCTTTGGGCGTAAAACAGAAAACCTGGTCATTATACATTTCAAGTTTGGTGTTTTCCAAAAATTCTTCGGGGTTGGATGCCTGTTCCAAAATTTCGAGCAGTTCGCGAATCCAGCGGAAGTTTTTGCCGACGGCTTTTTCGCCCTGTTTGTAAGCCCAGTGCGCGGCAACGCCTTTTTCGGCGATTTCATGCATTTCTCTGGTGCGAATCTGAATTTCAATCCGGGTGTTTTCCGGTCCGATGACACCGGTGTGGATTGACTGGTAGCCATTTGGCTTGGGGGTAGATATATAGTCCTTGAAACGACGCGGCACCATATGGTACTTGCTGTGAACCACCCCCAAAGCCTGATAACAGGAGGCGATGTCGTCAACGCAGATACGGAATGCCATAATATCGGAGAGTTGTTCAAACGAAGCGTTTTTTTGCTGCATTTTGCGCCAGATGGAATAGGGCGTTTTTTCCCGGCCGCTGATAGTGGCTTTGATGCCGTTGTCTTTCATGTCCTGCTCAAGCTGGGAAATGATTTTGGGTACCAGGTTATTGCCCTGTTCGCGCAGAAAATTCAGGCGGGCGACGATAGAATCGTGGGCTTCTTTATGCAGCTCGGCAAAGGCGATTTCTTCCAGTTCGCTTTTGACTTCCTGCATGCCGATGCGTTCGGCCAGAGGCGCATAAATGTCCAAGGTTTCTTTGGCAATGCGCATCCGTTTTTCGGGTTTTTTCAAAAAATGAAGGGTTCTCATGTTGTGCAGGCGGTCTGCCAGCTTAATCAAGAGAACCCTGATGTCTTCCGACATGGCAAGCAGCAGCTTGCGAAAATTTTCAGCTTGTTTTTTATCGGCGGATTTTTGTTCAATCATGGCCAGTTTGGTCAGGCCGTCGACCAGTTGAGCCACCTGTTCGCCAAACAGGTTTTTGACTTCTTCGACCGTGGTGTCGGTGTCTTCGACCGTGTCATGCAGCAAGCCGGCAATAATAGAAGCCGAATCGAGTTTGAATTTGGTCAGGATACCGGCAACTTCCACCGGATGCGAATAGTAGGGGTCGCCGGAAGCCCGTAATTGGGCGCCGTGTTTTTTCATGGCGAAAACGTAAGCACGGTTTAATGCATCTTCGTCGGCATCTTTATCATAAGATTTTACTAAATCTACCAGTTCATATTGTCTTAACATCTGATTCCGGCCTTGTTTCGCCACGAAACGCTGAATTGAAAAATTACCTATTCTTCAATATCGTCGAAATCTTCGTCAATGTCAACACCCATATCCAACGAATCGTCAAGCTGAAGGTCATCGTCGTCGGCGGCAACGTCCGCATCTGCCTCCAGATCCAGACCGTCGTCATCGTCGACAACCTGCATACTGTCGTTCAGCTCATTGTCAAGCAAGAGACCGTTAAACTGCTCGTCAAGGTCAACCAGTTCTTTTTCGGCAGCCATAATTTCGAGTTCTTCTTCTTCCGGTTCTTCAACTTCTACATATTTTTGCAGCCCCATAACCAGAGATTTTTGCAATTCTTCAATGCTGACAGTTTCTTCGGCAATTTCGCGGAGGGCAATGACCGGGTTTTTGTCATTGTCGCGAGGCAGCGTAATCGGAGAACCGGCGCTGATGTCTTTTGCGCGCTGGGCGGCAACCATCAATAATTCATAGCGGTTGGGAATTTTATCGATACAATCTTCAACAGTAACACGTGCCATTTCTTTTTCACCTTAACATTTTTCTGATTTAAATCATTTAAAAACTCTGTTGCTTCCATTGTATAAACATATTCCGCGGGAATTGCAATAGAAAAGTGAAACTCCGTCCGAAATATTGCGAGTTTCCTAAGGATTACTCCATAATGTCTATGGGAACGCCGATAATCTGTCCGCCGCTTTGGCGAAAAGTTTTTTCGAGTTCCGGCCTGATTTTCCGGGCTTCGAGCGTATCGCTAAGCGGGGCATTGTACATTTCGATAACGCTTTGCATAATGATTTCCTGCTGTTCGGCGAGCTTGGGCGACAAGTCCTTGAGAAAAGGCTTTTGGAGGTTGCGGCGGTAGGAGGCCAGCGCCATTGCGGTGGAAGAGGACATTTGCGAAGTTCGATAAGCACGAACGGCCTTATCGCAGGTATAGCCCCACTCTGTTGTGCTGAATCCTTGTTCGGCAACAATGGCGGACAGTTCATTTTCGCGCCCGAGAAGGCGGAATTTTTGGACCAGCCGCGAACACGGGTTGACCAGGTCTTTCAATATCGGCAGCGGAATGCCTTGCCCGTTGTCGTTTTCCCATTTGTCAAGCAGGCGCCCGGCCAGAAACAGGTCGGACTGCAGGTAGGGATCGCTGCCGAGCTTGCCGATGGCCGGCAGGGCGGCGGCGACGGCCTTCACATCCTCCGGCATGCCGGGCATAGCCTCGGCCAGGTCTTTGATGGGCATGCTGGAGAAGACCGCGTCGCACGGAATTTCCGCGCGCACGCCGTCCGCGCCCTCGGCGATGACACTCGCGATGC
>UQFU01000031.1 GCA_900540425.1 uncultured Alphaproteobacteria bacterium | reverse complement strand
GGATTTAATCTCTAAAGCGCCCGAAACAAGATGTATTAACCTGACTATAAGTGTATAAAACTTTTTTAGCTGTTGCGTGATTTGAAAATGCCGTTTTCAAATCCCTGAATTTCCGGATGAGTTTCTGCCAGTTCCAGGCGTCGTTCCGCCAGGGCCGCATACTCTTTTTCTCGTTCAATGCCGACAAACCGCCGTCCCAGTTTTTTGGCGGTAACTGAGGTTGTTCCCGAGCCGAGAAAAGGGTCAAAAACCACGTCGCCCGGATTGCTTGATGCCAAAATCAGCTTGGCGATCAGTTTTTCGGGTTTTTGGGTCGGATGCGGCGTATTTTCGGGCATTGACCAAAAGGGAATTGAAATGTCCGTCCATACGTTAGAAGGATGTGTCAGCCGATAACGTTTATTTCCGTTTTCAAACCAGTCTTTGGGAGCGCCGCTGCTGTCCCGATAGGGGGCAATGACTTCTTTTTGGATTTTAACCGCTTCCAGATTAAAGGTATATTCCCGGCTCACCGTAAAAAACCAAATGTCTTCAAGGCAGTTTTTCCAGTTGTTTTGAGCGCCGCGCCCTTTTTCGCGTTCCCAGGAAATCCGGTTTTGCAAAATAAAATATTTTCCGGCGATTTCCGGAATTGCAATTGAAGTTTTCCAATCGGAGCAAATATAAACCGAAGCCTTGTCTTTTAGGACGCGTACTGTTTTTTTCAGCCATTTGTTTAGCCATTTTTTATAGCTGTCAAGGTCGGTTTCCTTAAACGTGCTGCGACCGAAATTTTTAGTGAGGTTATAAGGCGGGTCGACCACCATCAGATCGACGCATTTATCCGGAAAAAAATCAATCGCCCGCAGGGAATCCTGATAAATCGTCTTGTCGAAAATGTCTTCCGGCGCCGCTTTGGCTTTGAGCTTGATACAACGGGCAGCATAAAACTTCTGCTCCTTGGGAGACAGCTCAATCGTTTTGTTTCTTTCTGCCTTGCGGATTGCCATCAAAAAGTTTATTCTTCGCCGAATTTATTGCCAACCAGTTCTCTGATGGCATGCAGGGCTTCTTGAGCCTGGTTGCCGCTTGTCTTGACGTCAATGGTCGTCCCTTTGGCCGCCGCCAGCATCATCAGTCCCATAATCGAACAGCCGCTGACACATTGCCCGATGCGTTCAACCGTAACTTCCGCATCAAATTGTTCCACAGTTTTTACAAATGCTGCCGCTGCCCGTGCATGCAGGCCCTTACGGTTCAGAATTTCAAGTGTGGCCGAACAGATATTGTCTTCGCTCATATCTCACATTCCCAGTAATTGTGAAGCAACATTAATGTATTTCTTCCCTGCTTCTTGAGCACCGGAAACGGTCTCTTTCAGATTTTTTTCTTTGCGCAGGGTTGCAATCTTAATCAGCATCGGCAGGTTAACCCCGGCGATAATTTCCACATTGGCCCGATCCATAATCGAAATTGCCAGATTGGAAGGCGTTCCGCCGAACATGTCGGTCAAAACCACCACTCCGGCGCCGCTGTCAACTTCGCCGACTTTGTCAAGAATCTCCTGACGGCGCATTTCCATGTCATCTTCTGGGCCGATGCAAACGGCCGCAACTTTTTCCTGTTTGCCGACCACATGCTGCATTGCCGAAATAAATTCCAAAGCCAAATTTCCGTGCGTAACCAGCACCAGTCCGACCAAAGTGTTTTTATTGTCAGTCATTATTTTTCGCTTCCGTTAGTCCAAGAACGTACAGCGCCGAAACTTGCCAACAATTCGTCGCGGGTTTTGGCCTTGACCAGTTCGTCAGCCCGGGTCTGCCGTCCCTCAAAAACAATCTCTTCCACATTTTCCACCGGCACGCCGTATACGCGTTCAACCGTCTTTCCCCGCAGCTCGGCAATCATCACAAATTCCGCCTCGGCCAACGGCTCTTTGGTTTCGGCGTCAATGTTGTCAAGCCGGACGGCCAAACGTCCGTCCCGTTTCAACAGGGCGGTTTTTTTGCCGTCAAATTCCAGTATCGGATTTTGCGGCGTTCCGTCGCGGGCATCAATAAAAATGGCTAACTCGCCGTATTTGTTTTCAATGATTTCATAAAAATCCTGTTTTTCAATCAGGGTGTAATATTGCGTTTCCATAAGCTTTTCCCATCTTGTTGAATAAATTTAACAACATACTATAACAATAACCGGAAACTGTCAATTTTGAGTTAATGCCGGACGAAAAAAATCACTCTCCGGCAGATAAGTTTGTTTCGAAAACCTGGTTGTTGCGAACCGTCATAAACAAGGCATCGTCTTTTAAGCGCAAAAAAGGTTCGGGCGTCGTGGCCGTAATCCAGGCCTGTGTCCGCAAATCAAGGATTTTTTCAAGCAGCGCCTCGCGTTTTTGGTCGTCCAGATGTGCCGCAGCTTCGTCCAGCAATAACACCGGTGCAAATCCCTGATGCAGCGTCTGACACTTGCTTTGCGCCAAAATAATGCTGACAAGCAGAGACTTTTGTTCACCGGTGGAACAGAGTTCGGCCGGCATTCTTTTTTTTCTGTAATAAACCTTGAAATCCGTCCGGTTAACGCCGTCGATGCCGTCGTTGTACAAGACGTTGCGACGCTGTTTTTGCAGCAGGTTTTGATAATAGTCTTCAGCGTCGACCGCCGGCATCTTGTCTAAAAGCCGCTCAATCGTTCCATCCAGTTCCAAAAGCACGTTCGGAAAAATATCGTCCGGTTCGGTCTCAATAAAACGGTTGAGCTTGGCAATCTGTTCGCGCCGCGCCGCCGCAATCGCCACGCCGGTCGCCGCCATGTTTTCTTCCAGGCTTTTCAGCCAGGAATTGTCATTATGTCCGCTTTTCAACAGCTGGCACCACTCCCGGTACCAGTGTTCAAAATTAGCCGTCCGCCGGGCATGCTCCAAATCAAAGGCATAAACCAAGCGGTCCAGAAAACTGCGCCGCGGTTGCGAACCGCCCCGAAACAGCCGATCCATCTGCGGCGTAATCCAATTGGCGGAAACATATTTTCCCAGTTCGCTTTGCGAAGAAACCTTGTTCCCGTCTATCTTAACGATTCGCCGCTCAAAACTGCGGCTTTCGTCCTCGCTTTCGCGGACAGTTTTCTCTGCCGCCGTTCCGATTTCGATTTCTTCAAAGCCCTTTTGAACCGTTGCCGAAATCGCCCAGCTGAAGTTGGCAATCTCCGTCGGAGCATATTCGTCGGTTACCAACGCCGGAGTAATCCTTTTAATGTCGGCCAACCGTGCGCTGCGCAATCCGCGCCCCGGCGTCAAAAAGGAAATCGCCTCCAGAATGTTGGTCTTGCCCGAACCGTTTTCCCCGGTAATAATGACCGGGCCGGGCGCAGCGCTGATTCTCAAAAACGGATAGTTTCTGAAATCAGTTAAAGTCAGGCGCAAAACGCCTGACTTTTCTGTTGATTGTTCCTGAATTTTTAATGCTGTGTTGTTCATTTAATGAAAACTAGACCCGCATCGGCATTAGCACATAAATTGCGCTGGAATCCGATGTGTCATGAATAACCGAAGGTGAAGTCCCGTCCGTGAAAGAAACGCGGACGCTGTCACCCTTGATCTCGTTTAAAATATCCAGAAGATAACGGAAATTATAGCCGATTTCGATGGAGTCGCCTTCATACTTGGCTTCCACTTCTTCCGAAGCGCTGCCCAAATCAGGACTGGATGTGGCAATCGTAACCTTGGAAGAACCGGTAATCATCTTAATCGCCCGGGTTCTTTCGGCCACAACCGAAACGCGGTCAACCGCCGATGCCAAATCCTTAACGCCAAGCTCCAGATTCTTGTCGTTGTCCGTGGGAATAACCCTTTCATAATCCGGATAAGTTCCGTCAATCAGCTTGGAAGTAAGCGTAACGTCGTTGAAAGCAAAACGGACTTTGTTTTCCGACATTGAAACCGTAATGTTGTCGGCGCCGTTGTCGTCCAAAAGCTTGCGAACTTCGGTAACCGTTTTGCGCGGAATAATAACCCCGGCCAGATTCTCGGCGCCCTGAGGCAACGGCGATTCAACACACGCCAAACGATGCCCGTCCGTAGCTACAACACGCAGCACCTTGGCTTCGCCTTCTTTTTTGGCATGCATATAAACGCCGTTCAGATAATAGCGGGTTTCCTCGGTAGAAACGGCAAATTTAGTCCGATCGATAACGTCTTTCAACTCTTCTTTTTCCATCATAAAGCTGATTGGCAAAGCATCACCGGAAATAACCGGAAAATCTTCAACCCCGATAGTTGAAAGCGAAAATTTGGAACGCCCGGAAGCAATTGTCAGCTGCCCTTTTTCGTCCGGGAAAGTAATCTCAACATCGGAACCGTCGGAAAGTTTGCGGACAATGTCATACAGCATATGCGCAGGCGCAGTGGTTGCGCCGGTTTCGCTGACGGTTGCTTCGGCAATTTCGGTAATCTCGGTATCCATGTCCGTTGCCTTAAAGCTGATTTCGCTTTCCAAGGCTTCGATTCGCACATTGGAAAGGACCGGAATGGTGTTTCTTTTTTCCACAATGCTCTGCATGTGGCTGAGAGTTTTGAGCAAGCTTGCCCGTTCAATTGTAAACTTCATGTTATTATCCACTAAAATTTTAGGTTTATTTGTTGCAATACTAACACAAAGCACAAAAATCATAAGCAAAAACGCGGATTCATCAACAGTTTTTTTACGCAGGTTGTTACGGGACGTTTTTCTGCAAAATCCTTTTCTGTCGTTATTCTTGACTGCCGCACAGGCCATCTTATGTTTTCGCCGCAACCGCCTCTCCCTCGCTCGTCATCTTCCCCCCCCCCTTCTTATCCCGGTCATCTTTCAATCGCATTAGCAATCGTTCCTCAAAAGTGTCGTCCCTCGATTGCGCAGCAATCGTCAAGGGATCTGCGAATTTCCCTCTTTCCTCAACCGCCAACATTTGCTTACTCACCTTATGATAAAAAACTCGCAGACCCTCTGACGTTTTTTTCTGCCGAAAAAACGAGAGGTAACGGTTATTGGATAATGGACGCTGCCGCGTCCAAGGGGCGATTAAGCATATAAAGTACTCCGAGGGCGCGAACGCTGCCCCCGGAGCATCGGAGAAAGAAAAACATAATAATATTTGTTACCCGAACTTTAGAATTTGGAGCTTTATTGAAAGAAATTGGTTTCAAAAATTTTCATCTGCCGCCCAAAAGCGGAGGTTGATGAAAAATTGGCCTCCCCGATATGTTTCCATGAACCGGAAGGAACATGCCCGTTTGAAAAATAACCGGAGGTTGATGCAGTTGCTTCGTAATTTCCCGAAACAGTCATAAGCTGATTCCCTTTCTGATACTGAAAATATGGCCGGTGAACAAAAGTATTGGTATTATAATGTGTAACTTGTGCCCGGATAATGACATTCGGGGAATTTATATAAGTAAATGTATTTGTTCCGCTGATGGAACTGGCATCGCCGTTAAAGGCTTCCACTTCGTTATTGTTGGTCTTGATGTTCAGGGAAGTATTGTCGTTTAATGTTAACCTCCCGTCAGTAATGGCTTCGCCATTACCGCTGGTTCCGGTTAAATCCATGTTAATGACCGAAGTGCCGTTAATGGTAATGTTGCTCTTGTAAAAACCCCGGTTGGTTCCGCCTTTGGGCTTGATATTAAGCTTGGTGTCGGTCATGGCAAAGGAGGCGTTATATATTCCCACCGACCCGGTCGTATAGATATTGACCATTCCGGACATTTTGTTGCTGAAAGATGTTGATAAGGCATATATCGCATTTGAACTGTTTGTAACTTTCATGTTCATGTTTCTGATTGTCGTGATGCCTTTGAGATAAAGCGGCGTATTCAAAAGCGTCAGATCCGAAATTTGCGAATTGGTGGAAGTGTATAGGTAGTTGTTGAGCGTTAGGGTATAACATTGATTAAGCTGATTTTCATAGTCGTTGGATTCTTTGGTGTATTTGAGAAAATAGCCGATTCCGACCAGATTTTGCCCGGATTGGAGCGTCAGGGAAGTCGGGCAGGTCAGGGTTTTCATAATTACGATGTTGCCTGCTTTTCCGGATTTGACGGCCGAGGTCAGATCATCGCAGGAGTAAACGAGTTTGAGATAGCTTGCATTGCCGGGCATTGTAAAATTATCGCAGGTGATGCTGCTTTCATCAAGTTCGCATTTTTTATATTTTCCGTCACAGGCTTCCCCGCCTAATTGATGCGGAGAAGGACAATTGGCCGAAGTATAAATATAATCGACGGAACAACAGCTTTTGCAGGCTTTGCACTTCGTTTCCGAACCGGATTGGCAGGTTCCGGCAGCCGGGTCGCAGCCGCAGGCGCAGGAAGACAAATATCCCTCGCAGGGATTGACGGTTTTTTGATATTTGACGGTATTGCCGCAGGCAGTACAGCTCTCGCCTTTGAGATAACCGGAAGGAATGGTCGATGCCGTATAATCATACCCCGCGCAAGTATTGCAGCAAAGGCCGTACTCTTCCGAATAGCGGCACAACTTGTCCGGATCCAGCTTCCAGCCCGTGCTGCAGGTAGAAACATAGCTGCTGTTTTCCGTATGGCAGGCCTTTTCATAATCGTCTTGGCAGGTTTTATAAACTTCTTGGCCGTTCGGACATTTTTCAGTAGGGTATTGCGGGATTGTACAATCTTCGGCTTTGGTATCATAGCCGTTTTCTTTGCACCATTGTGCTGCGTTGCATTTGAGATAATGGTTGTCATAAGGGCAATCTTCCTGGGCGTGATAATCCGGGCAGCGTCCGGAGGCATAATAACTGAATCCGAGATTCTTGCATGATGTGCTGGAAATATTTCCGCCTTCGGTTTGTGAAACTTTATCCATACAATCCGGCAAAAAGCAAATTGCGGCTCGGGCCGGAGCAATTCCTGTTGTCAGGCCACAGAAAAATACCCACCGGGTCACCTGCCGGTTTAGAAAAACGAATAACTGTTTTGGATCACAAAAATCCAACCCGGAAAAAATAAATTTTCGCATGGCGACAATCCTTTCTTTGATAAAATATGGACAAAAGCAAATTTGGCTAAATGTATACGATTCTCCGGTTTTGTAGAACATGTATAAGAATTATAATAATATATTTTTCCAAAAGTTGCAATAATTTATTAGGTGACACTAAGGAAATTTGTCAATATTTTATTGCTAAGGTGTGATATAAAGGAAATAAAAAACGCTCCGGATTTATTCCGGAGCGTTTGCCTGTTTTATAATAAGGGAGGTTTTCTATCCTTCCAGAACCCGGCGCAAGGCATCAACATTTTCTGCCAGCGAAGCGTCTTCCAAAATCAGCTCCTCAACTTTGCGAACCGCATGCATAACCGTCGTGTGGTCGCGGTCGAACTTGCGGCCGATTTCCGGCAACGAACGCGACGTCAGCTGTTTGGCCAGATACATGGCAATCTGACGCGGGCGGGCAACTGTCCGGGCTCGGCGGGAAGACTGCATTTCCTTAACCGAAATATTAAAATGTTCGGCAACTTTCTTCTGTATTTCATCAATGGTTGTCCGCTTGTCATAAGACCGCAGCATGTCTTTCAAAACGTCCTGGGTCATGTCCAGAGTAATTTCTTTGTCGGACAACAGCTGCGAATGGGCAATAACCCGGCGCAGGGCACCTTCCAGCTCGCGAATGTTGGAGGTGATTTTCTGAGCCAGGAATTCCGAAACTTTTTGCGGCAGCTCAATGCCGAGCTGGCGGGCTTTGTTTTCCAGAATCCCCATCCGCAAATCAAAGTCGGTAGGATGGATGTCGGCGACCAAACCGCAGCCGAGACGGGATTTCAGGCGGTTTTCGATTCCTTCCAGATCCGCCGGGGATTTATCGGCGGAAATAATAATCTGGCGGCCTTCTTCAATCAGGGAATTGAATGTGTAGAAAAACTCTTCCTGCGTGGTGTCTTTGCCGCCCATAAACTGTACGTCGTCCACCATCAAAACGTCAACCGAACGGAACTGTTCCTTGAAAGCGGTCGTGTCTTTATAACGCAAGGCGCGGACAAATTTATACATAAATTTTTCGGCCGAAAGATAAACAATATTGCGGCTTGGGTCTTGTTGCTTAATGTGCCAGGCAATAGCATGCATCAAATGCGTTTTGCCCAGTCCGACCCCTGAATAAAGAAACAGCGGATTAAACGAAACATTGCGGGATTCGGCAACTTTACGGGCTGCCGCATAAGCAAATTCATTGGTTTTTCCGACTACAAAGTTGTCAAAGGTATATTGCGGATTCAACGGTACGGAAATGGATTGGTCGTTATTGGCGGAAAATTCCTGAGTGTTGGCAATGATAGAGTTGACACCCGATTGGTAAATGTTTTGCGGTGCCGGGCTGGAAGAAATCTTTTTCAGAAGCGAGCGGCAGGAGGGATTGTACAAACCTTTGCTTTCCTCCTGAACGGCTTGAACCACAAAATTAACCTGGCGGATTTCCGGATTTTTCTTTTCCCAGATTTTGTGAATGCGGTCACTGTAGTGAGCAATAACCCAGTTGCGCATAAATCTGGTCGGCACGCAAATGTTCATCACGCCGTCGGCAAACGAACCCGGTGTCAGCGGTTTAAGCCAGCTGTCAAAAGCGGTTTCGCCGACTTCAACCTTTAATTGGCTGCAAATCTGTCCCCATTGATCTTGCACAGAGTTAATCGTATCTATTGCTTCTTCAGCCATTGTTACTCCCCATTATAAAATTCAAATAATTAACTTGTAAGAGCTTCCCCATAGCTCCGGTTGTTTTTTTGCTTCTTCCGCTTTTTCCGAAAACGCTCTGAAAGAACATCTTTCTTTTTTTTGTTTTTCGGCAGCGGTAAAACCCCTTTGCCTTTTTTCCGTTAAAGCGGCGGAGCCTTTGACTTCAAATCAGCCGGCGCAAGCTTAATTTATTAACTCAAAACGGGTACTGGTTTTTTTAAACGTTTCATCCCGGATTCGTTAAAAATTTATTACCAACTCATTCAAAGTGATTTGGATAGTAATACGAAAAAAAATAATTACAACAAAACAAAAACAGAACATTGCAATTAATTCTCTTGACACGGGATTCTTTTAGAGTCGCGCAGATTCCTTGGATTCTGCTTTAAAAAGCAACAAACCAAAAACTCCCTTGACAGCTAAAATAAGGGAACTTTTGGTTTGTCAAAAAAACTGTATATACAGTAAAAATTACAGGGCTTTAATTTTCTGAGAAAGACGGGATACCGTCCGGGAAGCTCTGTTCATCGGAATGATGTTTTTGCGGGCGGCAGACATCAGTTCGGATTCTGCAACCTTCAAATTGGCGGCAGCCAACTCTTTGTTGTTTTCGAGAATGGCGGCTTCAACTTTTTTTACAAAAGTGCGAACCCGGCTTCTGCGGGCGCCGTTGATAACGTTTCTTTTGTTGTTTCTGTTAATTCTGGTTTTTGCCGATTTATGATTGGCCATCTTTATTACATCCTAGTTAAAAGTTAAATACAGTTTATTAATTTTGTAATGATTTATAAACGCTAACCCCCGGAGAAGTCAACAACAATTTTGCAAAATTTATTGATTCTTGTAGTTTGGCGGCCTTTTTTCGATAAAAGCATTGAGAGATTCCCGAAAATCCTCGCTGCTCAGGCAGGATTGCAGGTTTTTGTTCTCATAATCGATTCCCGCTTCCAGCATCTGTTCAAACGGATGCGTCAGGGCGTCTTTGGCCATTTCGACGGCGATTCGGGGCATTGACGCTGTTTGCCGGGCTACCCTGATGCTTTCCGTTTCCAAGTCCGCCAGCGGAACAATCCGGCTGATGAGTCCGGATTCGTCTGCTTCCCGGGCATTCATCGCCCGCCCGCTCAGCACCATCTCCGAAGTTTTGGCCCGGCCGATTGTCTGGCAGAGTTTTTGAGTGGCCCCAAACCCCGGAATAATCCCGAGGCTGATCTCTGGCTGTCCGAACCGGGCGTTGTCGGCGGCCAAAATAATGTCCGCACACATTGCCAGTTCCAGGCCGATTCCCAATGCATATCCCGAAACGGCGGCAATCAGCGGTTTGCTGAAACCTTCAATCAGGGCAAAGGATTTATAATAATCTCCCAAAACAAAGCCGCCCTGCTTTTGCTTTTGTTGCAGTTCAAAAATGTCGATTCCTGCCGCAAAAGCTTTTTCCTGCCCCTTTAGGACAACGGCGCCAATAGAAGTGTCGCTGTCAAAAACGCCGAGTTGATGGGCGGTTTCGCTGAGCATGCCTTCATTAACGGCATTAAGCACGCTGCCCCGGTTTAAGGTAATGATGCCGACATTTTCCGAAGTCTCGACGATAATGTGTTTATATTCCATGGCTGATTCCGATTTAATTTTTGCTTTTGACGGTAAGTCTGATTGTCAGGGGATGGGATGAAATACGGGCAATTTCCAGCGATTCCCGGTCGCGGTAAAAGATAAGCGAGCTTTTTTTGCGTCCCTGAAAACTCCAGCCCATTTGCGGGAGCGTTTCCTGATAAAATTTTTCAACGCTGGCAAATTTAGTTTTTTCGCCGACCAAAGTCGCTTCTACCAGCCGGCTTTCCTCATTTCCGAAAGAAAGCGCGTCATTGGGGAGCTGATGCAGCCCCTCCATCACCGGAACGTCTTCCAGGCCTTCGATAAAGCCGGCCGCGGCTGCCGGCGGCGTCAGGATCAACAAAGCAGGTAAAATATATTGAAACAGTTTCATCATTCTTTTCACTTCTGAATAATTGGGCAATAAAAAGTCGAACGTCCGGCCTGAACAATCTTGCGGATTCCTCCGTTCTTGTTCAGGTCACAGGTACAGTCAGGACATTGTTGCCCGGTTTTGTTATAAACGCAATGCATATTTTGAAAATAACCCAGGCTGCCGTCGGGTTTTTTGTAGTCATGTATGGTCGATCCTCCGGCAGCAATGGCTTTTTTCAGGACTTCCCGCGTTTTTTCAATCAAAATTCCGCATTCTTCCGGACTGATTTTGTCTGCCGGCCGCAGCGGCGAAATTCTGGCCAGATAAAGGATTTCCGAAGCGTAAATATTGCCGATTCCGCAAATGATGCTCTGATCCAGCAGCGCTGTCTTGACCGGAATTTTTTTCTTATTAAGGCGGGAGTGTAAATAATCTGCCGATAAAGCATTGTCAAACGGATCGACTCCTGTGTGCGCCAAAAAAGGATTCTGTCCCAGTTTGTCGGATTCGCAATAGGTCAACAGCCCGAAACGGCGCGTATCATTAAAAATCAGAAAGCATTTGTCGGTTTGGACAATGACATGATCATGCTTGTCAAGCGGCCGGGGCAGCTCGTCGCAGATCTTGACCTTTCCGCTCATGCCGAGATGCCAGATAAGGGTCAGACCGTTGTCAAGGCCGATGGTTATGTATTTGGCAATTCTTTTATAGTTTATGATTTTGGTTCCGGAAACTTTTGCTGCCAGGTCGTCGGGGATTTTTTCGCGAAATCTGTTGTTGTTGACAGTCACGCCGATTATATTACTATAACCAACGGCTTTGGCAACGGCCTGCATGACGGTTTCAACTTCTGGCAATTCGGGCATTTTAACCTCGCTTCATCAATTTCGGAAGTATTATAAAATGATTAATCAATTTTTACAATTCCTAAAAAAACAGCGGTTAGCAATCCGTTTGGCCCGTTTCGATTCGTTATTTGTTATTTCCGGCCTGCAAAGTTTCCGCCGCCAAATGCTTGTTGCCCGGATGTTTGTCCGCCGCAGCCCGGGGACTCCGTTGATTCGTTTTCAACGGTTTTTGCAGGCGGAAAATAATCCGCTGCTTTTTGCCGCCTATGAGGAGTTTACCTGCCGGACGGATTTTTTGCCGTTTGCCTCGTACCTATTGCCTGCCGAGCCGCAGACGCTGCACGGGAATGTTTGTTTTCGGACGACGGCCGGCCTGAGAGATACCGATTTTTATCTCCGTGTGATGGAAGAAATTGTCAATGAAGACTATCCCGAACTTTCCGAGCAGTTGGAAATCTTCAAAAAACGCCTTGATGCCGTGTTTGATATGCGTTTTTACGCTTCTGAAATAGAAATGTTGTGTGCCGAAGCCGGCGGTTCCGAACACGGCTGCCCTTTTGAGGTCGATTGGCGGCAAACCGGCCGCGGCGAACTGTGGCTCAGTTTTGAAAAAAGTTATGAGTTTTCCGCCAAGTTGCCGCTTAAGGCGCAAGAAAGTCTGAGCCGCCTGATTGCCTGCCTGATTTTCGACAAAGCGGTTTTCATGTCCGTCTTTAACGGCGTGGCCTATAATCGGCAGGGCCGGGTCTGTCTGCCCGATATCGATTATCTTTATCCGGTGTCTCCCGAATTGCGGCGTTTTGCCGTAGACTGCATCACGCACCGTAAGGAGCCGGTGACCCTGGCCGGATACAAGATGCAGCGGCTGTTGTTCCTTTTGGAGGAATATTGCCCGGACATTCAGGTTTTTGAATCCTGGAAAGACTATCTTGGCAAAGATTACCGGAAACTTGCTGCCGGAGAAACCCGCGACCGCGAATTGTTGGATATGTTCAGTGCTTGCGGGCTTGATTTATGTACGCGGCAACCGGTGATTATGACGGATCCGAAAGACATTGCCTGGCTTCTCGATTCGCGGCGCCACAAGCAGGATCCGCAGTTTCGAAAGTCGTCGGTGTTTTACTGGGGGCCGCTGTTTTTGATAATTTGTTTTCTTTTTTACTATTTCTGACCCCAGATTTTGATTGTTATCTGCCGCCAGATGTTGTATAAACAAACTTCATGTTAACTGAAAGTCGGATGATGCGTAAGAAACAGCGGCAGAGAAAATATTTTGCCCCGCAAAACGAAGGCGAGGTGCATTGCTGCGATTTTCCGGGCTGCAATAAACCCGGAGAATACCGCGCACCCAAAGACCGCCGCCTGAAAGACTATTATTGGTTTTGCCTCGAACATGTGCAGGAATACAACGCCGGTTGGAATTATTACGAACACCCCGAAGAACAGGAAGAAGAAAATGCCTCCCGCAAAAAATTCCGCCGCCCCCGTTTCAGCAATTTCAGCGCCGGCGTAAAATACAGTTATGGCTATACCTTCAAAGATCATTTTGAGTTTTTTGACGAGTATGCGCCGGGATTCGCCGCCCAAACCGGAGAAGTGTATTTTAGCGAAACCGAACGTGGCTATCTCAAAATCATGGAACTGAAACCTAGCGAAGTTTCGATTGATACGCTTAAAAGCCAATATAAGAAATTGGTAAAAAAATATCATCCCGATTTAAACCGGGATGACAAGGACGCGGAAGAAAACTTCAAAAAACTTTCGGCCGCCTATAAACACTTGCTGGCCAAATTTTCCTGACTAGGCGCGGGACGTTTCCTCAAGCTTTTGGGCCAGCCGCGCATTTTTAAGCTGCAAATCGTTTCCGGAACGCTTGACTTTTTTTCCTTTCTTGTCAATCCGGCCAGATTTTTCCAGCATTTTTTTGATGGTGTCGCGATGCTCGTTCCGCCCCTCGCCTGCCTCGAGAACGTCTTTGAGCTTAATGCCGCCGATTGCTTCTTTGCCGCCGATTTGCTGGATTCGCTTTATGCCGGTAATCAGTTTTTTGGCGTCTTTTGCCGGAACCTTTTCTCCTTTGAACTTGAAACTGCGGGCCACCTGTCGGCTGACGGCTTCCCGGGTCAGGTCTTCGCCGATGCCCGTGTTTTGAAACGTTTTGGCCAGAACCTTCTTGTCCAGTCCTTTTTTCAGTCCGGAATCCCGCGCCATTTTTTCGGCGTCGGCAATTTTTTGATTGCGCTCGGTTTGTTGCAAAACATTTACCGTTTGTATTTCTTCATTTTGCCGCAAAAACTTTTTTTCGTCCTCCTGCAGGGCATTGAGCAGCGTACCGTCATTGCCGGATACGTTCATCATCTCAAAGGCCGCGATTTGGTAATCGTCGTCTTCTTCTTCGTCTTCATCAAACGCGTCTTTGATCTTTTTGCGGATTTTTTTTAATCCTTTGGGGAGTTCGGCAGGGCTGGGAGTATAACTTTTGTTAACCCCGCTGTTTTTGTTTTGGGCTTCATATTCGACGGCTTTTCTGACATTGGTCTTCAGGGTGATTTTTTCATTGAAATCAAAACCGGGCTTTTTCCATTCAATATTCGGATTAGACGATTCTTCATTCATGTTAATCTCCGTTTTCTTATTTATTTTTTTGAAAGATACGCCATAACACCTGTTCCTGTACAAGATTCGCACAAAAAACAATTTTTGTCAATCTTTTCCGTAAAAACAACAAGCGGCCGACAACTGTTAATTATCGTGGGTAGAAATTATTTTACGATAAGTAACCATAATCGAATCGTCCGGCAGCGAGGCGGATAGAACCTCAACGCTGTCGTTGTTGCTGCGTTTGAGGGCAAAACTTTTGGTCGTAACGTCAATAATGTGTTCCAGAATGTCTTTTTTTAGCCCCGCCCAGTCGTCAACTTTGCTGAAAAACTTTTTCTGCGATTCGATGATTTCCAGAATGCTGGGTTCTTTGTCCAGAAATTCTTCCTTGGTGTTCCATAGCTTTAAATAAGCTTTGTTGTAAAGTTTTAAACGCCCGTTAGAAGCAAAGATTAGGACGGCGTCAAACAGATTGTCCAGAGTGTCTTTCTGCACAGATAGCAAAGAGTTGTAGGCGCGGGTCGTTGCCAGATTGTCCGAAACGTCCTCAAAGGCAAAAACCAGTCCTCCGACCGGGTAGGGGGCGCGGACGCGGCGAAATGTCCTTCCGTCCGGCAGATACAGAAAATCTTTTTTAGGTTCGATAATGCTGCTGAAAGCTTTTTGCTCCTCGTTTTTGAAGGCAATAAAATCCGGCACTTCCGGAAGCAGGCGTTTTTCCCTCAGAACGTCTAGAAACATTGCATAAGTCGGCTGTTGTTCCAGCCAGAGATTTTCGAGTTTCCATAAACCGGCAAAGGCCGGATTATAAAAAGAAAGATGAAACTTGTCGTCAAAAACCGCAAAAGCCGTATCCAGCGTGCCGAGAATTTCCAGCTGTGCATTTTGATGCCGGTTCAAATTCCTTTTCAGCTCGTCTAGTTCGGTAATGTCAATTAATGCCCCGGCCGTCCGGATTAGATTGAGATTCTGGGCAAAGTGGAACGGTGTCTCGATAACTTCCATAAATCGGCGTTCACCGTTGAGAATAACCGCCGACGAATTTTTTTTAACCTTGTTGGCCGCATGCGCGGTAAGAGCCAAGTTTTTGGAAATACTTTCGCCTTTGGCATTATTGATTTCGGTTCCCTGGCGGATAACCTCTTCCGGGCTGGATTTTTCTACAAATTCGAGATATTTCCGGTTAATTAATTTCAGATTCAGGTTTTCGTCGCGCAGCCATACCGGATAGGGAATGTTATTGATTAAATCTTCATATTGCCGGACTTTTTCTTCGGTTCGGTTTTTTTCTTCTTCCAAAGAGGCAATTTGGTTAAATTCAAAACTGACATCGCGAAACCAAATCATGTCGCAATAAATATTGCCGTCGATTCCGTTAATCTTGTGCCCGGAAAGATGCAGCCTTTTGTTGCCGTTCTTCAGATTGAAATCGTCTTCAAAAGAAACGCCGTCATCTTTGAGCAGTTCTACGTATTTCTGAATGACTTTGGCGTCTTCCTTATAAAAGTTTTTCAAAATGTCTTCAAATTTTGATTTTGTTCCTTCCGGCAGATTCATGATAACCGCCAGCCGACGGGAACAATGCTCGATAATGTTCTGCCTGGGATCGTTGATTTTTTGATCAGGATAAAGAAAGGCAAAATAACCGTCTTGAGACGCGTAAAGCGTTTCGGCGTAACGCTCCCGGTCACGATTCAGAAAATAATTTTTTTGTTTGAGCTTTAAGAGCTTCAGCCCAAGGCTCCCCAGCAGAAACAGCAGCGACCCGAACAATGCCGCCAGCGCATACCAAAGCTCCGGAGCGGCATAATACATATCTGTCAAAAGGCCTTGCGTCATTTTTTTTATCCAAACCTGAAAAATCCGTTGTTTGTTTTCCGATTCTATAATATAAAATGGCACAGAGAAACTTAAATTTTAGGGTTGGTGGAAAAATGTATATTTTAGCTTTTGATACAACGGCCGGAAATTGCTCAATCGCCTTGCTGCAAGACGGCCGTCCGGTTTCCGTATTTGCGCAAACCATGGATTTCGGCCAGGCGGAAGTCTTAATCCCCCAAATTAAAATTATGCTGGAAGAACAAAATCTCCGCTTTTCGGATTTGGGGTTAATTGCCGTTTGCGACGGTCCCGGATCTTTTACCGGAGTCCGCGCCAGCGTTTCCGCCGCCCGCGCTTTCAGCCTCTCTTGCCCGGATATTCCGGTTGCCGGCGTTTCGGCTTTTGATGCTTATCTGATGGAGCTGCAGGGGGCGGAACTGGCTGCCCGTAATCTGGTAATTATTGAAACCAAGCGCGAAGATTTTTATTTTCAGATTTTTGATGAAGCCGGAGCCAAAATAACCGACCCGGCTGCCGGAACCCGCGAAGATATTTTGGAATTTCTCAAAGGCGGACGAAAGGTGTCAGTCATTGGCGACGGTGCCGAACGGTTTTTGTATTCGCCGACAGGCTTAAGCCTGCATTGTATTAAAATGCCGACCGGAGTAGATGTTCGTAATGTTGCTTATTGTGCCTTGAATCAATATCAAAATAAACGGATAAATTTTCCCAAGCCGTTATACCTGCGGGCACCTGACGTCTGTATAAAATAGCCTCGGTTTCCCAAAAGAGATAAATTAAAACCTCTGTTTCAACAACAGGGGTTTTAATTTAAAATAGACAAATTTCCTTGGGGCGTGGTAATTAATTATTGCAAATTCCCGAAATTTATTTTACAATAATATCACTGATAAAAGTCATATCGCTAATTTTTTAAGGTGTTTGCCATGATTAATAGTTTTGTCTAATTAAAAAATCCCGGAGAAAGAAGAAAACCATGTCCTGTCTGCTCAAGATATATATGAGACAATTTTTTGTTGCCCCCAAAAAAACATTAAAGAGTTTTTGGAACCTTATTTTTTTGTTTTTGTTACTGTCTTTTTCTTTTCCTGCCCAGGCCGCTATCTGCTTTTTGCCCGACTGCGGCGACAAAACCACTACCCCCAATACCAACAAAG
>UQFU01000030.1 GCA_900540425.1 uncultured Alphaproteobacteria bacterium | reverse complement strand
CAAACATCAGTAGCGAACCGTTCGCCGCGGGGCGTCCCCGCCCTCGGGCGCTGCCCGCGCTCCCGCCGTGCCTGCGCTGCCCGCGCGTCAGCCTAAGGCTGCCTGCCGTGCAGGTGCGCGTATAAATCTCCCCAAAATAAGCCATGCCTGATATTTTTTCTTGAAAAAAATCCAATTAGTGATACATTATGCCCGAAATAAATCTATGCCTGTGCGGGGCGTTCCGCACTTAACTATATAATAGGAAGGATAATAATATGACAATTCGCGTCGGTATTAACGGCTTTGGACGTATTGGCCGCTTGGTTTTCCGTGCTGCTCAGAAGAGAAATGATATTGAAATCGTAGGCATCAATGACCTGATTGATGTTGAATACATGGCTTATATGCTCCGCTATGATACCATGCATGGCCAGTTTGACGGCACAATCGAAGTCAAAGACGGCAAATTGGTTGTAAACGGCAAAGCTATCCGCGTTACCGCCGAAAAGAACCCGGCAGATCTGAAATGGAATGAAGTCGGGGCTGATTATGTTGTTGAATCAACCGGTTTGTTCCTCACCAAAGAAAAAGCCCAGGGGCATATTGACGCCGGTGCCAAATATGTTGTTATGTCCGCTCCTTCAAAAGACGATACGCCGATGTTCGTCTGCGGTGTAAACACCGATTCTTATGTTAAGGGAACCCAGTTTGTTTCTAACGCTTCCTGCACCACAAACTGCCTGGCTCCGATTGCTAAAGTTTTGAATGATGCTTTTGGCATTTCCGATGGTTTGATGACCACCGTTCACTCAACGACCGCTACCCAGAAGACCGTTGACGGCCCGTCTGCAAAAGACTGGAGAGGCGGCCGCGCTGCTTCCGGCAACATTATTCCGTCTTCTACCGGTGCTGCCAAAGCGGTTGGCAAGGTTATTCCGTCTTTGAACGGCAAGCTGACCGGCATGTCTTTCCGCGTTCCGACTTTGGACGTTTCGGTTGTTGACTTGACGGTTAATCTGAAAAAAGCCGCAACTTATGATGAAATCTGCGCTGCCATGAAAAAAGCCGCCGAAGGCGAACTCAAAGGCATTTTGGGCTATACGGAAGATCAGGTCGTTTCTTCTGACTTCCTCGGCGATGCCCGCACGTCCATTTTTGACGCCAAGGCCGGTATTCAGTTGACTCCGACTTTTGTTAAAGTCGTCAGCTGGTATGACAACGAGTGGGGCTATTCCAACAAAGTCTTGGATCTCGTTGCCCACATGGCTAAAGTAAACGGATAATTCTTTTTCCCTGCCGTTCCGGCGCTGTCAGAAATTTTGTTATGCAGAATTTTTGCGGCTTGGTGCGGCGGGGAAATTTTTTTGAAAAAAGGTAAAAATCATGGAATATAAAACAATAGAAGATTTAGGCGATTTGAACGGTAAAGTCGTTATGCTCCGCGCCGATTTGAATGTCCCGATGGACGAGAATTTTCACGTTACCAACACCGCCCGCATTGACCGTACGGTCCCGACCATCAGATTGTTGATGAACAAAGGGGCGAAGGTCGTTGTCGTTTCTCACTTCGGACGCCCGGAAGGCAAAGGCGATATGAAAAATTCGCTTAGCCATATCGTTTCCGAATTGGAAAAAGCTTTGGGCAAACACGTTGTCTTTATTGATGACTGCATCGGCCCGAAAGTTGAAGAAGCGATCAAGTCTTTGCGCAACGACCAGATATTGTTGCTGGAAAATCTGCGCTTTTATAATGAAGAGAAAAAAGGCGACGAAAAATTTGCCGAAGAACTGGTTAAGCCGGTTGATGTCTATGTGTCCGACGCTTTTTCGACCGCGCATCGCGCTCATGCATCCATGGTTGCTGCCGCCAAATTGCGCCCGGCGGCAATGGGTTTGCTGATGGCAGAGGAAGTCAATGCCCTGTCTAAAGGCCTGAACGACCCCAAGCGTCCGCTGATGGCGATTGTCGGCGGTTCCAAGGTTTCAACCAAACTGGATTTGCTCAATAATCTGGTCAAGAAAGTTGACAAATTGGTTATTTCCGGCGGTATGGCTCATACTTTCATGAAAGCCAGCGGTATTGATACGGTGAACGAAGCCAATTCGCTGGTTCAAATGGATATGATTGAAACTTCCAAAGAAATTATGAAAACCGCCAAAGAAAACAACTGCGAAATCATTTTGCCGTTGGATGTTGTGGTTTCCAAAGAGTTTAAGGCCGATGCCGAGCACAAAACCGTCGACTTGGAGCACATTCCGGCCGAAGGTTGGATTTTGATGGATGTTGGCGAAAAAACCATCGAATCGATTAACAAAAAATTGGAAGAATGCAAAACGCTGGTTTGGAACGGTCCTTTGGGCGTGTTTGAACTTAAGCCTTTTGACAATGCTACCAACAAAGTTGCCGCTCGTGCCGCTGTTTTGACCGGCGAGGGTCGCCTGATGACGGTTGCCGGCGGCGGCGATACGGTTTCCGCATTAGAAAACGCCGGCGTTGCCGATAAATTTTCGTACATTTCCACGGCCGGCGGCGCTTTCCTCGAATGGATGGAAGGCAAAGAACTGCCGGGTGTTATCGTTTTGAAAAAATAACACTTTTTTTCAGGTTGTACACAGGCCCCGATTCTTTGGAATCGGGGCTTTTTGTGCGATTCGGAATCTTTGTCCATCAAATTGTCATTTTCTTCTTGAAATTTTAAAATATTCGTCTAATATCTCTATATGTTAGGCTTTATTGAGGATTAGTTATGGCTAATGTTAAAGAGAATATCACAGCCCAGGAGTCTGCCTACGACAAAGACGGCTGTATTGATTTGATTTTATTTGAAGAAAAAGAACACGAAAATCGCATTTACTGGATGAAAGAAAAAGGGGGCCAAAACCTGGTGGTTCAGGACCGTGGCGACGGCAACTGGGTGATTGACAAGCTGCCTGCCGATTATGTTATCCGCGGCTGCAAGTATCATGATAATAAGTTGATGCTGGCTGACGGCAGCGGAAAAAACCGTAATTATGTCCGCAGCGGCCACAACCGCCTTTTCCGGCGCGAACTGAAAGAAAAAACGCCCCGGATCATTGATATGTACAAGAATACCCCTATGCGTGGATAAATATTTATCGAAAAAATAGCCCGTTTTGTCAAAAAACGGGTTGTTTTTATTTTAAAATATGCTATGATAATGCCATAAGTTAAAACAAATAGGAATGGTATTATGGCAAAGGCGATATTTGGGTTTAATTATGCAACGCACCGTGATGCAGATGAATACAGCGGTGCTTATGATAATGCGAACTATACGGTCAAGCAGGCCGGAGAGATACTGTCTGACGGCGATTATGAGCATGCTGCCGAAAGAAAAGATGTTTATGAACGCGCTTTTGCAAATTCGCCGGAAGACTTTGCCCAGACATTCAGCATTATAGACCGTATGGAAAAAGATACTGCCGTTCATGTCGGCATTAAAGAAGACGACCAAGGAAACGAACATTTTGTTGCCATGTTTCGCAATGTTTATGGCAGCGGTTTGGATGTTGCCATATCGGAAGGGCACCTTATTCTTAATTCTTTGCAGGGCATCTCCCATGAACAGTATCAGAGTCTGGCGCGTTTTTGCTGGATGAACAGCCTGAATATTCAGTTTCCTGATAATGTAGATGAACATTTTCGCCATGAATTTGAGCAGGCTTCGGCAGCTTTTGAGCAAGAAGTACGCTTGGGGCGGGGCGAAAACGACGATGTTGTGGCCGATGCCGTTGATAATGAGTTGAATGAAGAGCATCTGTCTGATGAGCAAATATCGGAAGCGGCTTCTCATTTGCCTGAAGACGAACGTCCGGACTTCATTTTTGAGCAGCGCCGCCAACGGGCAGCCGAAAAAGCCGCCGCAACTGACAAATCGGGAAAATCCCCGAGCGAAAAAAAGCTTGATAAACATATGCAGACGTTCATGAAACGTTTAGGCAAAACTTCCGGGGAGACTTTCTTCCGCTCCAAGTCTTGGGTCAGCGGCGAAACTGTTTACCGTCTTTATAAAGATCCGAATGCCTACAAAAAAGACGGCCGCCCGCAAAAAGACGGTTCGGTCAGCAATACTTACGAAATTGAAATCCGCTTTAAGGTCGATAAAGATGAGAATTTGTCTTTTACTTATGGAACGCCGAACAATGTGCCGATTGACCAGCCCTATGCCGATGAAATTGTCGGTATGATGAAAGCGCAGGGATATACGCATATTATGTTTGAGCAGCCGATGTTGGATGCCGATAAAGGCCGGTTTCGTGAAGCTTGCGCCCGCAACGGGGTTATTCCCGAGGGCTTCAACCTTAACGAACACCATGCTAAAAAAATGATTGATATTGCTTCCGGTTCTCTTTCCAAAAAGGATTTGCTGATTTATAAAGAAAGGATGGCCGAACGTCTGCGTCGTCAGCTGAAGGAACAGAACATTGATTTTAACTCTGAAGATAACCGTTTGAGAGATTTGATTGTTTCTTTGGAAGGCGAAGTGGCTTCTTCTCCGAAAGACTACCGCTATGGACAGTTTCATCAGGCTTATGACGGCATTAAAGACAGTATTTCTGATCACTTGCATCATATTACACGTCAAGTTGACCCGAGTACCGGACGAACCGATGCTGTTAAAATTATTGGTGCAGCCAATGCTTTTAGTGAATTTTTTGAATCTTATGACCAACATTGTACCAGTACGGTAAAAGAATTTCTTGATGCCAATATTTTAAATCTGCCGGAAGAACGCCAGGAATTTTTGGAGAAAACCGGTTTGTCGCCCGATGATCAGACCAAGTTAATGGATTTGGACCCCAAACATTTGGTAACCATTTATAAATGTATGATTAAAGAACAGGAAGGCAAAGCTGAGCAGATTTTCCAAACTCAGTTTTCTAATCCTAACCGTGAAGAAAAAGACGCCGATTTTGTTAAAGACCTGGTTCGGCAGACAATGGAAACCATGCGTGATAAGGCTTATACCCTCAAAGCGAAAGGCGGCGGCGATATTTATATTGAAAGCTTGGGTAACCCCAAATATCTTGGATCGGTTACGCCAAAAAATTATAATAATGCTATGCGTCGGGGACGGGGCGGCTATTCCCGTTGAGACGCGGAACTTTCTGGGCAGTCTTTGGACTGCCCTTTTTGGGGGCAGCAAGCCTTTTCTTCGGCAAAGTTAAGCCGATCATAAAATTCGCCTTTCTTTCCGTCATTAAACAAAGATAACGGCCGGTAATAACCCATCACCCGGCTCCAAATCTCACACGGCTGCCGCTCTTCGTCTTTTAGCCTGATGTCTTCTCTTTTTGCCATATCCTGTCTCCTTTAAGATAAATATAATTACAAAAACCGACAATTAACCGTCTGCTTTGGTTTATGGATAAATTGTTAGTTTTATCCTTGTCTTTTTTCGGCTTTCGCAGTATTGTTTCCCGCGGAGGAAATCATGGAAGTCAAGACCAATGTTATGCGGATTTTAGAGCAGCATAAGGCGGCATATCGCAGTTATTGCTATGCCGGAACCGGGGCGGTCAGCGGAACGGAGGTCGCTGCCGCATTGGGAGAAAATCCCGACCAGGTGTTCAAAACGCTGGTAACTGTGAGCAAGTCGCACAAATACTATGTTTTTATGCTTCCGGTAGACAAAGAGCTTGATTTGAAAAAAGCGGCAGCTGCGGTGGGAGAAAAGGCTGTCGACATGCTCAAGTCCAAAGAACTTTTGCCGTTGACCGGTTATGTTCACGGCGGTTGTTCGCCGATTGGGATGAAAAAAGTTTTTCCCACCGTTATTGACGCTTCGGCACAGAATTTTGACGCCATTATTTTCAGCGCCGGCAAAATCGGTTATCAGGTAGAAACCTCACTGACGGATTTATCTCGCGTGGTCAAGTTTAGCCTGGCCGAAATTTGTATGTAGAAGTTGCTTGAAACAATTAAAAAAACGCCGATACAATTAAGTAGCGGCGTTTTTTTTGTAGTTAGGTTTATTTTTTTGTTTTAAGGGTCGGGAAGGCAATTACATCGCGCAGAGTTGCCGAGTTGGTCAGAATTTTAACCAGCCGATCCATTCCCATGCCCATTCCGGTTGTCGGAACAAAACCGTGATCCAACGCGTCCAGAAAACTTTCATCAAGCATCTGAGCCTCATCATCGCCGTTTTCACGGGCTTTGACTTGTTCCATAAAGCGTTCGCGCTGCTCCAGCGGATTGGATAATTCTGAATAAGCGCAGCAGATTTCCAGCCCTGCCATATAAGTGTCAAAATGTTCCACCAGGCGCGGATTGCTGCGATGCGTTTTGGCCAGCGGCGACACGTCTCTCGGCATATCCATCACATGAATCGGCGAAATCAGCGTATGTTCGACTTTCTCGTCAAATACCTCGGTAACGACTTTCCCCCAGCAAGGACAGTCTGAAGCGTCAACACCGACGGACTTAGCCATTTCGCGGGCTTCTTCCACGGTCTGCGCTTCCAGAAAATCAATGCCGCAGGTCTGCTTGATGAGATCAATCATCGAAACTTTCGGGAACGGCTTGGAAACGTCAATCACATTGCCGTCAATCTCAAATTGCTCTTTGCCGAAAACTTTCTGCGCCACAAAACGGACCAGCTGCGAAATAATCTCGGCCATGTCATTGTAGTCGCCGTAGGCCATATAAGCTTCCAGCGCCGTAAACTCCGGATTGTGGTTTTTGTCAATGCCTTCATTGCGAAAGTTCCGTCCGATTTCAAATACCCGGTCAAATCCGGAAACAATCAGTTTTTTCAAATAAAGTTCGGGAGCAACGCGCAAATAGAAGTCGCTGTCCAAAGCGTTGTAGTGAGTAACAAACGGTTTGGCCGACGCCCCGCCCATAATCGGGTGCAAAATTGGGGTTTCCACTTCCAAAAAGTTATGCGCGGAGAAAAACTCTCTGATTGCGGCAATAATCTGGCAACGGGTCAAGAAGACTTTTCTGGCCTCGTCGTTGATTATAAAGTCAACATAACGCTGACGGTAACGCGTGTCCATATCTGTCAGGCCATGAAACTTTTCCGGCAGCGGCTCAAGGGATTTGGCGATAATGTCAAATTTCTCGGCGGCGACCGAAAGCTCTCCGCGCGGCGTACGGCGGATAAAACCGTGAATGCCGATCATGTCGCCCAAATCCAGACATTTGAGAATTTTGAGATTAGCTTCGTCCAGATTGCACTTGTGGCAGAAGACCTGAATGCTTCCGGTCTGGTCTTTGAGGTCAATAAACATGCCGTCATTGCGAACCGCCATTGCCCGCCCGGCAATAACCACACGGTCTTCGGTGTGCTCGCCGTTGGGCAGGTCTTTATACTTTTCCTGCAAATCGGCCGCAAAAGCATTGGGCTCAAATTTGTAAGGGTAGGGGTTGTATCCCATTTCCTGCAAAGTGTTTAATTTATTTAATCTTCCCTGTCTGTGGATGCTAATTTCTTCGCTCATAATCCTCTGCTTTCGTTAAAGTTCAATATCATCTGTGATTTTGGCTGAAATAATATACTTATTTGTCAGAAAATCAACCTTTTTATTGCGGCTTCGTCTCGGTTGAAACGCTTGCCTTAGAGTGAGACGCCGGGATATTTTCCTTCGGATGATAAAGCTTGTGAAAATAATAAATGGTCACCAGTCCCAACCCGGTCAGCAAAATTCCGGGAACGCCGGAATATTCGACCGAGTATCCAAAAGTCATGGGCAGTCCGCCGAAATAAGCGCCCAGGGCGTTGCCCAGATTGAAAGCGACTTGTGCGCTTGAAGCGCCGAGGATTTCCCCGCCTTCCGAATTGTCAATAATCAGATCCTGTTCGGGGCCGGAAACGCCGAACAATCCGAAAACGCCGGCAAACATCAACGCCAGGGCAGCGTAGGGATAAGGCGCCAGAAAAATCATCAGCAGAGATGAAACGAACATTATGCCAATCATTCCGGCAGTCAGATAAACCGGCGAAAACGTATTAGACAGTTTCCCGCTAACCATATTGCCGAGAACCATGCCGCCGCCGGCAATCATCATAATGCCGGCCATGGCATAAAATTTAAAACCGGCGATTTCAACCATAATCGGATTGATATAACTGTACCAGCAGAACAATCCGCCGTTTCCGAGCATAATAGTCGCGAGCAGCAGCCAAGGCTGAGGCTTCTTCAAGAAAGCCGTCTGTTCTGAGAAATTTCCGCCTGCCGCCGGTTCCATGGCCGGAACCCATTTGTAAATTGAATATATTGTAAAAATTCCCCATATGACCACAACGGCAAACAACATATGCCAAGTCATAATGTGGGTCAGATAAGAGGCCATAGGGATGCCGATAAGATTGGCGACAGTCATTCCCGAAATCATGATTGCCACGGCTTCAACCTGTTTGTTCTTGGGCGCCAGCCTTTTGGCGACAATTCCGGCTACTCCGAAAAAGCCGCCATGCGGCAATCCGGATATAAAACGTGCCAACAACATAAATTCATAAGTGGGAGCAAAAACAGCCATGGCATTTCCGATACACATCAATGCCATCAACGAAATAAGCAGCGTTTTAAGCGATTTTCCCCTTGCCAGAAAAACCAGCGCCAGCGCTCCGATGCACACGCCCAGCGCATAGGCGGAGATAAAGTGTCCGGCCTTGGAGATTGAAATATTAAAACCGGCCGCCGCTGCTGACAAAATGCTCATCATTCCGAATTCGGCAATTCCCAAACCAAGGGTTCCGAAAGCCAGGGCAATCAAACTTTTCCTCATCATCAACCTCTTATATCATCAAATTGTTATTTTTAATTTGTAAAACAATAATTTTAAATTTCAAGCGGCAGATACAAAAAAACAATAAAAGGTGACATAAACCGGCTTTCTTTGCCGTCAGGCTTGCCGATAAGAAGAATAAGGTTAAGGACTAGCGGCATCAGTCCAGCCGTTATGCCAGGGAAATTGCTTTGGATATAGTTGCAATGCCGATGTTTTTTAGTTTCCGTTTAGCTTTCGTCTACTGAAGCGAATGCTCAATTTAATAAGGTTTTGACGTATAATATCGGTTTATCATCCTGCTTCGATAAATTCTTCATCGTCATGTTCATAAATTTTTATGCTTTTTCCACTCTCCAATTCAATTGAAATACTGCCGAAAACATTCTCTTCTTCGCTCCTAATGGCAATATTTTTTATTTTCTTTCCAATAAAATCATCGGCATATCCCTCTGAAATGTCATAAAGCATTTTAGAAAATACCCCGCCTCCGATTGGAATGGAATGCATATCAGGCTGCCTTTTGATGACATTATCCCATAGCGTATTTAAGCTTAAGCGATACTGCCACGGTGCCCATAGATTAATTTCTAATTGTTCTTCTCCGATGACCAATACAATAAATCCTTCCCATGCAATAGGATTTTTATATTTTCGTATGTAATCACTAACGGAAATTATTGGCAGCTCTGCTTTTTTTGTTCCGGCGGCATATTGGGAAACCAGAATTTCTCTTAACTCATTTCCGACAATTAGAGGTTTAACTGTTTTTATAAACTCGTTAAGCTCATTAAGTTCCTGTTCTTCAGGGATATTTTCACTACAGGTAAAGATGCTTGTTTTTACTTTGACCATATTATTTCCTTAATACTATTAAACAACATATATTATAAATTTAATTCTTAATTTAAAATTTATTATTTCTTGGGCGTAAGGTTTTTATAACCTCTTCCATACGCGTTGTTTGTTCTTTTCCTCTTTTTTTCGAAAAGCCTGTTCCAAATCTATTCCGTGCATATTGGCGAGCGAACAAATATAAATGAACACGTCTGCCAATTCTTCCGCGACGTTTCCCGGAACCGAACCGGAACCTATGCTTCCGGATTTTGAATTTTTACGCACGGCTGAAATCACCTCGCCGCATTCCTCCGCCAGCAGACAGCATTCATAAAATTTGTCGGTCGTGTTAAATCCCCGTTCTTTTTTCATTTTCAAGACATAATCTTGAAAATCCTTTAATGTTGGTTCATTTTTCAATTCTAAAGTCATATCTTTTTCCTTAAGCTTTTGATCAAAATGAAACGAAACAGAACAACGGCTGCCTCAATTCAAAGCGATTAACCTGAGAATACCCTTATATTTGTCCGCTATGTTTAACTTGTCAATAGCCGAAAACTTCAACAAGATTCCGTCCGATAAAAAGAATTGTCCTTGTTTGTCCATATGTCCGTTTGTAATGGATTTAAACAGCGTTTCAAAAAGATTGCCCCAATGGCTAATCGTTTCCGGTTAGCCGCGTCCACCGCTCTGAAAGCCCGGTCAAACATGCCCGGCACCTGACGTATATAATCATGAGTTTGGGCCGTTCCGCCATCTATGCTGATGCCCAAACCATCAAAATTTGCCGTTTTCATAAAGTCAACAACATCCTCATTGACCATCCATCCGTTAGAGATAATATTTGTGGTGATTTTTCTTTTTGCCGCCTCGGCTAAAAGGTCTTTCCACTTTGGATAAAGAAAGTATTCACCACCTATGAATGTCATATAGCGGCAATTATGCCCGGAAATTTCATCAAGAGTTTTCAAAATCTTGTCATAATCAAGATTATGAGGGCGTTTGATCCCGGCGCTGGAACCGCAATGCAGGCAGCGCGCGTTGCATTTTAACGTTAATTCTCAAACAAGGCTGAATGGAGTTTTTTTAGAAATAGGCACTTTTGTCTCCGCTCTCTAAAGTGAAGCCGCTGGTTCCACAGGCGCAAGTTGGAGGATTTATAATCCAATAAGCTTTCAAAGCCAACAATAAAAGAAATAACATGAAAACAGTTGTGCAAATACGTTTGACAATAATATAAGCTTTTTTCGTCCGTTCTTTTTTTGAAAACTTTAACACCAACAAGGCAATCAATAAAGCTAAAAACAATCCTAAAAGTGATAAAAGTAATACCCACCCACTATCACAACAAATAAAATCAAAATACGCAGAAGTTATGATAAAACTGAGCAAAAGGCAAAAAATAAAAACAGTAGTGCAAATGCGTTTGACGATAATATACGCTCTCTTTGCCCATTCTTTTTTTGAAAATTTTAAAACCAGCAAGGCAGCCAAGAAGACTACAAAACTTCCAAACAACACTAAAAATACAATGGTTTTCATCTTATCTCCTTTCCTAAAAATAATACGAATATTAATAACTTATTCCTTACAAGTAAAGTAAAAAATTAAAAACGCTTCTCCCCCAGCTTCTTAAATTTTGTCTCGTTTGCCCAAAGTTGTAAATGCTCGGAAACAAAAATAATATTCTGTCTGCGGCATTGATTTCCTTGTGTTTGGGCAGGAAAGCATTTTCGGCGGGGTAGCCCATCGTCAACAGACGGGTGAAATCGTAGCCTTCGGGAGCTTCACGATTTTCTTGATCTTCTCGGCTTCGTCGCTTACGGGAATATGGAACACCGTTCCCAGGCCTTCGGCGGTGTCCGCAAGCAGCATGTTCTCCAGCGCGCACCATGCCGAAGCAAAATAGTTGAGCGAGCTTTGCTCTACAGGTTTGAGCAACGGCCATGTCAGTTGGCAGAAAAACGGAATGATAAGCAGGTCGCTCTGCTTTTTTTGTTTTATAATTAAATTTTTATGCCTATACTTTACAAAATCAAAAAACAAAAGGCAAAAATTATGGAAAATATTTTTCGCTATTCAATCAAAGCTATAATTATCAGAGACAATAAGATATTGGTCGAAAGTTGTGATTATGGCAGAGGCCGATTTTGTAAACTTCCCGGAGGAGGACATCAATGGGGAGAAACAATGTCTGAGGCATTAATCCGGGAATGTAAAGAAGAACTTAATCTTGACGTCAATCCGATTCGCCTGATACTGGCCAGAGATTATATTGCAAAAAATCATTTCCAGACCATAGATACAGATTGTTTTCACCAAGCGGAATTGATGTTTGAATGTTCGGTTAAGGATTTTTCATCTTTGGCCTGCGGAGCAGAACCGGACGGAAAAAATCAACAAATTGAATGGATTGCAATAGATGAACTTGCTGATTCCGATTTCTATCCTAAAGCGATTATTCCATATCTTAAAGATATCAAAAAAATCAAAGAAACCATCGTGCTGGGCGATGTAAATTAAAATAATTTAAACTGTCTTAACTTACGGTTTACGAGTTGACTGCTTCTCTATATAATTAAAAATAATCTGGTGTTGTTTAAAGTTTTTGCACCTAATAACCGGAATAGAAACATTTTTAAGATACTCCGCAATTTCAGCATTGATTTCTTGTCCGGTTACATCATAATCTCTGATTTTTTTTAATGTAATTTTACGATAGTGGTAAGCCTGTACCGGTAAGTTTTTATCAATTTCTTTCCCAAGTAGTTTTTTCGCTTTCCAAAAGCGTAATGTAAAGCGCCACATAGCGATAAAACGATTTATCCTCATATCAACAATAATATCAGGTGCCATTGTTTCATATAAATATTTTTGACATCCTTCCGCGACCCAATTTTTATGTTCATTAAGAAAGGATTGCAATTTCTGAAATTGTTCTTCTCTGGAATAATAACTTCCGTCAACAGGTCTGCGACATATTTCATCAAGATTTAAACGAGGTATGTCAAATTTTTTGTTAATTGCATAAGCAAGTGATGACTTTCCGGCTCCCAGCGGACCAATTATTAAAATTTTCATAATTTTTTCCTTCTATTAAGCTAAACTTTGATACTCTCAATTAGATTCAATAAATCCGCAGTAAATTCATTATGAGTGCTATTGGGCAAAATCTGATAATGATAATTGGCTCTGATCTCCTTGAGAAAAAGATATGAAGCTTTGCGGTTATTATCAATATAAGTATCTTTTCCACCCTCACACCAATAAATCGGTGTCGTTGAATTATTGGCATAAGAAATATTATAAGGCAAATCACCACAAATACTGACAACTATTTTCAGCTCCATTTCTAATCCAAGATGTACTGCCAGTCCGCCTCCTTGAGAGTGACCAATCAGAATTATATCGTCATCGTCATTTTTTAACTTAGTAAGCAACTCTTTTACATATTGTAATGAATGGAAATACTCTTCTTCAATGGCATCTCTGCGGCCATTAATTTCTTTTTTATTAAACCAGACAAATTTCCCTTTTTTGTTCGGATGTGGAAAAGGTGCGTTAAAGGTAATTAGCTGAGCATTAAATTTTGAAGCAATATTTTGCATTGTTTCAAAATATGCATTTTTATCAGCTCCGGAACCATGAAGAAATACTAATGTTGTCATCTAATCTACCGTGCATCATATTTAATAATTAAAAAGTATAACAATCTTATATAAAAATCTCTTAAATTTTAATAAAGATACCCCATAATTCCAAAGCTTAACAAATCAACCAATCTATTGAAAAACAAGGAAACAATCACAAACAAGTTCGTAAAAGTTCGTAAAAACGTCCCAAAATGTGATTTTTGAAATTACAACATTCGAACTCGCTGAAAGCCTTGGAAAATAAAGAAAAACGGCAGGGTTTTATACCTGCCGCTTGTATTGGTGATGCTTAACTCACGATTTACGAGCTATTTTATGTCATCATTCATCATCAAAATATTGAACATCTGGATAAATAAAACCGTATTTATACAGTTGAGTTAAAAGTTTTTTACCTAACTGTTTATGTGCACTCTTCAAATTTTCAAATTCTTCTTCTCCTAAAAAAACTTCTTTTAAAGCTTGTTTAATTTGCCAATATCCAACATCCCAATTATCAATTTTAAATTTTTTCCAGTGAGTATCACATAACTCTTTATAAAAATATTTATACAACATTTTTCCGCAATCATAAAGCTTTTGTGCTTCTTTAGACAATGACTGTTTTGAGATCCATTCAGCCAAAAATCTATCCTCATTTGCCGATGAAATTTGCAAAACAAAATCAGATAAAGAACAATTCCATTTTTTGACATCTTTTAACAAATAAGGATATAAGTTATTTTGTATTTGATAAATTTTCCCCTTATATTTTATGTCCTTGAGAGAAACTGTATTGTTCGAATCCGCAAATATACTCCACAAAACACAATCGGCTATAAATGTTTCAGAGAATTCTTTCGTCGGTTCAAAAAATTGATCACGATTGTTTGTCCAAGTTGCTTGAGGAAGCTTTTTCACAACATGCAATATCATAGACTTTTCAAAGGTGTCAGGTGTAACAGAAAAAGCCCCCGCACTGACATAAGGAGCCGATAAAAGAAAGCAACCATTTTGATTTTGAAAATCATTTCCTTTATTGGATATAGAACAAATAAAACCCTCTGCAACCCTATCTCTTACATCTTTATTGTCTCCGGCAAAATTAATTGCACTTTTAAACGGAGGCATAATTTGCGTGTTTTTAGGTCTGTCAATCCATTCAGTAATCGGTATATTATTTTCCGTATCAAAAATTTGTTTAGTTCCAATTTTTTCATAATTTTCATTAAAGACATCTAATTCTATTTTTTGTTTACTTAATTCTTTTCTTTTAGATAGATTCCAAATTAAAAAGCCTACAGGAAAATTTCCATTTGCACCGCCAAAATGTTTAATAGAAAACATAAATCCTTTTTTATATGTATATTGAAAGAATTTATCTCGTGTTTTTTTATCGTTTTTGGCATTTATATATTTGAGCGTTGAATATAAACAAAGATGTGCATTTTTCCCGGAAAATTCTTTACTGATACGATAAAGAAACTGAGTAAAAAGTTCTCTGCTTGCTTCTCCCAAATCTTCCTGATTCATCATTGAGCGAATTTGTGTCTTAGAAACATTATCTTTTGATTTTTTTCCAGTTTCCTTTCCAACAGTATTACTTGTTGCAAAAGGCGGATTTATAAAAATAATCCACTTTAAATTAGGATCTTTTAAATCATTAACAAGATTTTCAGGCATTTTGCGGTTGAAACCCAAACCTAATTCATTATTTAAAAATCCAACATCATCATTTAAATAATCATACTGAAAACAAGTTGCATTAGGAAAAATGCGTTTGCAATAATTAGCATCATCTTCTAAAAGTGTTGAAATATAACAATATTTTAATGCTGAACTCGGAAGCATAAACTCAAGGTTTCCCGTTCCTGCTGCCATATCCCAAAAGCGGTATTTTCCAGATTTCCACCATTCTTTTCCTATTGTTTTTTCAAGATATTTTAATCCTTTTTCTGCAAAATCAATAGGTGTATAAAATTCCCCCGTAAAACGCCTTTCGTAATCTTCGGATATTCTATCAACTTTTTGACGGATTGTTAAGATATCTTTACTTTTCACTTTTTCATAAATATTCCAAAAGTATTGATATTCATTCTGAGGCAATTGCTTCAGGCGAGCATTACCATCTCCGAGGTCAAATCCTATTTGATTATTAACTATAAATGATTTTTGTTCTTCAATATCCGCTAAAAAATATTCAGAAGGTTTTCTTCCATTTTTAACATATTCACCAAACAGTTCAAACCATGATTTATAAACATCCAAAAAATTATCTTCATTAATACTTTTTTTATCCAGATCCTTAAATAGCTTCAACTGCTTAGTTGCAAATTCTTTCTGATGTTCAATAAATGACATCTCTTCTTGAATGACTGATAAATTATAAATATGAATATCTCTAATCAATTTGAACTGTTCAATAGAGGCGATCAATTTTGGATCAGGACAACTTGCACACCTATCCCAATCATATTTTTCTGATGAATAAAATATTTGAAACTTTTTGGTTTCGAAGAAAAACGCTTCATTTTTATTGACGACACAAATAATTGGAGATAAAGGATTAGGAATTTTTCCATATTTTAATGCTCTAGCATAGTACATTGTTTGAGCAATAACCGTTGCCATGTTATGAATATTTTTAAAGTTCTTATTTAATTTAAATTCATATAAGATTTCTTCAGAATAGTGATCAATCTGTTTTAAAGCATTAAGTTTTATTTTAAAAAATTTAACGAATTGCTCTTTTACCTCTTCTTCTTTTTTACAAGAAGATAAAACATCATATAACCTTTTAGCCATATCAGCATCCTAATTAAAACTAATTTAGTGTAAAATACAGTTTTCAAAAAATCTAGAGAAATAAATTGTTTCCCACAAAAACATACTTATCTAATCAAAATAACATATTGAAAAACAAGGAAACAAGTACAAACGAGTTCGGAAAAGTCTCCCAAAATGCGATTTTTGAAATTACAACATTCGAACTCGCTGAAAGCCTTGGTTTACATAGCAAAACAGCGCCCTGAAAAGAGCGCTGTTTGCATTGGTGATGCTTAACTCACGGTTTCCGAGCTAAAAGTAATAAATCAAATAATATATTTGTTGCTAAACAATTTTATTAACAATAGTATGATAATAAATTAAATACTGATTGAGGTTGTTTATGTGTAATGAATGTTTAGTTTATCCGGCATTACAAAAATTTTATAATGCTCTGGACATCATTGATAAAATTGATTGCAAAAAATATATATTTGAAACAATTCCTCAGCTTGATGCTTTTTTCTCAGAAATGAGAAATATTACATTTGTCTTACAAAAAAGCTTTAATACTCCTGAACTAAAAATAGATTATGAACAAATTAGAGATAAATTCTTTAACAATAGTACTATGAATTGGTTCAAAAATACTAGAAATGAAATATCAAAACAACATCCATTCAAACTGGAAAAGGCCTTAGAAATAGAATATTATCTACCAAATTTTTCTATAAAAGCAACAAACTCTAGGCTAACGATAGACAACGATTATAACTTTCTCGATCTATACCAAAGTTTAAAAAACTTTTTAGATACTCATTATTCGAATAGCGTTGAAGTTTTTTTAAGTACAAACATAACATTTTTAGAAAATGGAGAAGAAGTTAATGTTTATTCCATAATTCGAGATGGAATAGATATAATGAATTCCTTTATACAGGAGCTCATCTCTAAATATCCCTGTAATTGTGTCAAATGTATGAGATTACAAAATTCAATTAAATCTCTCATTGAGAATATAAACATTAAACAATTAACATTTTCCTCAGATTTATATTATGCCGATAAAGAATTATCTATTGGAAGTGAAATTTATACTTTCTTAGATCCGAAACATTCTCTATTGACTCCTGCAATGCCATTAAAAAACAGCATTTGGGATATGAACAACTCACTAAATTGCGACTTGAATTTGTTAAGAGTTTTTTCTTATCACCATATAGTTCTTGCACGAATACAGAGAACCCAATCTTCAGATAGTGAGCTAATGCCCGTATTTTTAATAATCTATAAAAATAATACATACTCATTTTATGGTCCAATTACTGGTACAAATAAATCCACATTTTACAGAGCTATTAGCAATATTTGTAAGATTATTACAAATAATCAAGTTAAAGCTGTTTTAATGCTTTCAGAAGCGTACTTCTATAAAGATAAAGATTTAACTAAATTACAAAATATGAAATATAAAGATAGAATAA
>UQFU01000029.1 GCA_900540425.1 uncultured Alphaproteobacteria bacterium | reverse complement strand
GGCATCGGAATAGTCATCTTTGCCATTGCCATGCTGCCTTTTTTGGGAATTGGCGGCATGCAGATATTCCAACACGAAAACTCTGATTTTAATGACAAATTAATGCCCAAAATCAGTTATATTGCCAAAAGAATTATTTTTATTTACATCACCATGGTCGTTGCCTGTCTGATTTGCCTGTATCTTGCCGGCATGAACTGGTTCGATGCCCTGTGTCATGCCCTGGCCACTATCGCAACCGGCGGTATGTCAACCAAAGACGCGTCGGTCGGATATTTCGACAGCGCCGCAATAGATGCCGTCATTACCGTTTTTATGGTACTCGGCGCAATTCCGCTGACTTTGTATCATACGTTGCTGATTAACAAAAGCACAAACTCGCTGCGGGTGGAGCAGGTTCGCTTTTTTATCAAGTTGTTGGTTTTTTATATCGGAGCAACTTCGCTGTGGCTGGTATATGTCGGAAAATATGATTTTATCGACGCCCTCAGATATGCTTCTTTCAATATCGTTTCCATCACCACCACGACCGGCTTTGTCTCTACCGATTATCTGCAATGGGGAGCCTTTGCTTCCACGATCTTTGTCATTTTTGCCCTTACGGGCGGCTGTACGGGTTCCACGGCCGGATCAGTCAAGATATTTCGTTGGCAGGTCGTTATCGCCTTTTTGAAAAAATCTCTCACAACCGCTATTGAACCCAACCGCGTTGTTCCGATTAAAATCGGGCGCCTTTCCAGCGACAACGCTCTGGTCAATTCCGTATTCGTTTTTCTTTCCGCTTATGTTTTCAGCCTATTGGTTCTGACCGTCTTAATCGCCGTAACCGGAATTGACTTTGATACGGCTTTCGGCTCGGTCGTGGCTTGCATCACCAACTCCGGCCCATCCATCAGCCCGGTTACCGGCCCGGCAGGAAACTACAGCAGCCTTAGCTCATATTGCAAATATATTTTGTCTTTTGCCATGCTTTTGGGACGTTTGGACGTTCTGACCGTCGTTGTTCTTCTTTCACGCAGTTTTTGGAGAAATTAGTGCTTTTGTTCCTCTCTGCCTTGCTTTTGTGTCTTTCCGTCATTGTAGAGGTTTATTTGTTCGTCACCTATATCAAATCTTCTTGCGGAAAATATCCGCCGTTCATCCCATCTTTCGGAGCCATGCGGCGGCAATGTCTGGCCGAAGCCGAACAATACCTGATCCAAGAACGCCGCCCGCTGAAAATCGTCGACCTTGGAAGCGGAGACGGAAGGTTGCTCCTGCCGCTGGCAGGTCGGTTTCCGCAACACAGCTTTTGCGGCATTGAATGGGCGTGGGCTTTGTGGAAAATTTCATCATTTCGTGCCCGCCAAAAGAAAAATATTCATTTTTTGAAACAAAATTTCATGACTGCCAACTTGTCTGACTTCGACGTAGTGCTCTGCTTTTTGAGTAACGAATTGTCCGGAGACTTGTCAAAAAAGCTTCTTCGCGAACTAAAACCGGGCAGCATCATCATATCCTCGGCCTTCGTTTTGAAAGAATTGAAACCGCAAAAAACCATATCTGCCCGTACCTATGGTTTCATGCCCATAAAAGTTTATGTTTACAAAATCTAAGACATAACCATAATTCTGCCGCCGGCACCTGACTGATAACTGCATTTGCAGACGCAATTCATTCTGTTGAATCCATAAAAAAAGCGCCGTTATGGCGCTTTTTTTCTGATAAGCTATTCTGAAAAATCAATCAGCTGGTCGTCCAGCATGCCGTTTTCCTCAATTTCTTCCACCGGCGGCAAATCATCTGCCGGAACATTGATTTCTCCGACCGACAACGATACCGGCTCGTCTGCCAACGGCGCAGCTTCCTGAATTTTTGCTTCTGTTTGCGAAAAAGAGGTTTCTTCAGTTGGCTGCAGGGCAGGGATATCCGGCTCCTGCGGCAGGCTTCCGGAAACTTCCGCCGGCGGTTCTGAAACAGGAACAGACGGCTCCGGTGCTGCTTCGCTGCTGATATTAATCAAAGAATGAGGCGTACCGTCACGAACATCATCAACCGCAGCAACGTCTGTCTGTGACGCAGGAGCGGAAATATCTTCTGCTGTCGCCCCTGTTCCGGTTTCGGGAAGCGGCTTCCGGCCGGTATCTGCCTCAGACGTTTCGGCCTCCTGTTCCGGCTCCGCAACAACAACCGGCGCCGGCTCTCCCTTCAAAACATGATCCGGAATATTTTCGACATCTGGCTCTTCCTCGTTGTTTTGCGGCTTCGCCTGAGGAATCAGGTTGCGTGCTTTTAATTCTTCAGCAGTCATAATCTTAAGACGGGGATCGATTTTGTCGTTTTCGCAATTCAGCAGCCAAATGTCATAAATCGGATGCTCCACCGGGTTCAGCGACGGCGAAGAAGAAATCATCCACCCTCTGAAGATATTAACCGGATTTTTGCCTTTATAATCATCAACAATATCCACAAAAGCAAAGTTCTCCGGCGTTTCTTCCGGCGGACGGGTCTTGCAGGAGCGTACAACAATGGAAAAACTGCCGTATTTAACTTCGCTGTTGACCGGCAAATCGATGACTCTGACCATTCCGGTAATTTTATCCATGGCTTGCATCCGGGCAATATTGGTGCTGATTTCGGCCGCTCCGGCCGAAACGGCGGACAGTCCGTACCCGAGAACCGAACCGGCCAGGGCCAATTTAAGCTTATTTGCTGCCATTGTCTGTCACCATAAAAATAATTTCGCCCACCATGTCTTCCAGAGTCTTAAAATCTTTTGTATTGCTGATAACATCGCCGTCTTTCAAATATTCAGTCGACTTTCCCGGTTCGATTTTAATAAATTTGTCTCCGACCAAACCGGCGCTGGCAATAACCGCCGTGCTGTCTACCGGAAGCTTGATGTTTGAAGCCAGGCTCATCTTGATTTCAGCATCATAATTTTCTCCGTCCAACTGCTGCCCGACGACCGTTCCGACCTTAATGCCGTTAATTCGGACATCGGAGCCGACGTTCAGCCCGCCGACCTTCAGAAACCGGGCCGTAACGGTGTACCCTTTAACCACCTGCAAATCAGAAACATTATACGCAAAATACAAGAAGAAAGCCGCCACAAAGACAACGACTAATCCCATAATTGTTTCTACTGGTCTTTTATTCATCAGATATCTCCTCGCTTAATAACTCTATTCTTTGGCTTCTTTTTTGTCGCATTTAACGTTGCATTTGGCGGCAGCCGCGGCTGCTTTGTTGCGATTGGCCTTTCCGATGCCGACAATCCGGTCAAGCAGCTCTTCAATCACCATGGCGTCCTGCGTATAAGAAAATTCGCCGCCCGGGGCAATCATATCCTCAGACCCGCCGGGCTCGATTTCAATATATTTGGAGCCGACCAGCCCGCTGCTGACGATAGAGGCGCTGCTGTCGTCGGGAATATGAATGCCGTCTTTGATTTCCATTGTCAAAATAGCCTTAAAATGGTCGTCCAAACGGGCATCAACCACTTTTCCGACGTTCATGCCGGCCATTCTGACCCAATCTCCGACCAACAGGCCGTCCGTCCGGTTAAAACGGGCCTGAACCGAATAATATCTGCCGTTGTCCAGCTCAACCTTTTTATGATTGGCCACAAAATAAACCAATATCCCGAGCAGAATAAGGCTGATATACAAACCTGCTTTCAGGTATCGGCTTTCTTCGCGGGAATAACTTTCATCTGACATATTTGGCTCCGTAAATTATCTGAAACGACCTTATAATAACAATTTTTATCTGGAAATAAATAAAAATAACCATTTTGTCATCAACCTTTTTTGAAAAATCAAAAATAATTCTTAAACTTTAAAATAATTTTGATACAATAATCAAAAAGCAACAGGCAGGAGAAATTTGATGATTGTTGTAAAAAAACTGTCCAAGAACTTTGGCCGGATTAAGGCGGTCAGCAATGTCAATTTCTCGCTCAAACGCGGAGAAATCGTGACTTTGCTCGGTCCTAACGGTGCCGGAAAAACAACTCTGATGCGCCTCATTAGCGGCTATATCGAACCAACCGCCGGTTCTGTCAGCATCCTTGAACACGACATCAGAGAAGAACGCTTTCAGGCGCTGACCCATATCGGCTACGTTCCCGAAAACAGCCCGGCTTACGGCGATATGACGGTTTTTGAATATTTTAATTTCATCGCCAAACTCCGCCGCCTTGACGATTCTGCCTTTGCCGAAAGGTATGCCGATATTACCCGCCGGTTTGGACTCGCTGCCGTTGTCAACCAGCGGATTGAAACCTTGTCCAAAGGCTTCCGCCACCGGACGGCTATTGCCGCCGCTTTGCTAAACAAACCGCAAATTCTGATTCTTGACGAACCCACCGAAGGGCTCGATCCTAATCAAAAGCACGAATTTCGAGAGTTTTTGAAAGATTACGGCAAATCCAATCTCGTTGTGGTTTCCACTCATATTATGGAGGAGGTCGAGGCGCTCGCCACCCGCGTGATTATGATGAACAAAGGAAAAATCATCAAAGACACGACCGCGTTTGATCTCAAAAACTTTGCCCAAAGCGGAAACATGGAAGATGCCTTCCGCCGGATTATCAATCAATAGGAGCATACCATGTTATATCAGGCTTATGTTATTTTTTCCAAAGAATTCGGCGGTTATTTCCGCAGTCGGCTGTCATATTTTCTGATCGGGGCCTATGCCTTTATTTCAATGTTTGCCGCTTTTTATATGGGAGCGTTTTTTGACCTCAACAATATGGAACTGTATTCCTTTTTCTATTTTCAGGGCGATGTTTTTGCCTTGTTGGTTCCGGCTCTGACCATGCGCCTCTGGGCCGAAGAACGCCGTTCCGGAACCATGGAACTGCTGTTGACCCAGCCGGTCAGCTATACGGCTGTCGTTTTGGGCAAGTTCTTGTCTGCCTGGGTTTTCTGCCTGCTGCTTTTGCTGGCAACGGTTCCTTTTCTGCTTTGTCCGGCAGCGATTTATCCGTTGGATTACCTTAACATTCTGTCATCTTACCTGGCATGTTTTTTTATTGCCGGCATTTTCTGTTCGGTTGGCTGCTGTGTTTCTGCTTTCAACAAGAGTCCGGTCATTGCGTACATAGCCACTCTGATTCTGTCCTTGATTATCAGTACCGGAAATTTTGACTTTCTGCTCAGCGAGTTCGGCTTTTCCGGAAACGTCATGATTCGCATGATTCAGTCGCTCAATTTCTCTAAACATTTTCAGGACTTGAGCGGCGGGCAAATCGGCTGGGACAATATTGTCTATTATTTAAGTATGATAATTCTGCCTTTGTGGCTGAATGTCATAACCGTTGAATATAAAAAGAGTTAGGAGAGGGGAAATGAATCTGCAATCTGCCAAAATCCGCAATCTGCAAAAACACGGCTCTGTCTTGCTGTTTATTCTGATTCTGCTGTTTTCTTTCGTCCTGCTGAATATGGCGGCCGGACTGATGTTCGCCGATTCCAAACTGGATCTTACAAAGGACAAACGCTACACTTTCAGTCCCGAAACGGTGCAAATCCTCGAAAACCTGACCCAGCCCATCAACATAAACATTTATTACTCGCCTTCTATTTATAAAGAATATCCCCTCTATGCCCAATATGTCCAGTTTGTGCTGCGGACGCTCGACCGTTATCGCAACCTCTCGGACAACAAAATAAAAATAAACATTTTTAACCCCGAGCCATACAGTAGTGTTGAAGAAGACGCCAAACGCTACCAGTTGCGGAAATTTTCGGCTTCTGAAAACGAAAACGGCTATTATTTCGGCGCCGTCATGACTAATGCCGAAGGGAAAAAATACGTTATTCCTTATTTTCAAAGCCTGCGCCAGAATTATCTGGAAAATGACCTGACCCGGGGAATAGCCTCGTTAAGCGGCTTCAAACGCCGCAATGTCGGCATCATGTCTCCCGACCTGCCGATTCTCGATACGACCTATCGCGGCAAGCAGGCAGACAAAGACTGGACTTTCGTCAAACTTCTGCGCCAGGATTACAATATATACGAAATTTCGGAAAACACGCCGCAGATTCCGCTGGACATCAATACGCTGATTGTGGTCAGTACCCGCAAATTTTCGTCTGTGGGTCTTTATGCCATCGACCAGTTTTTGTTGCGCGGCGGAAACCTGCTGGTCATGGTTGACCCGTTCTCCGAATATGAAGACAAGCTCAAAGGCATAACCGAAATCGAAGGTTCCGATCTCAACCTGCTGCTCAAAAACTGGGGCATCAGCTATGAAGAAAGCCTGGTTTCCGGAGATCGCCGCCTTTCGGAAGAAATTACGTTTTCCGACGGTTCTGTCCGCAAATATTATCCCTGGATAAACCTCGGTGCAGAACAAGCCAGCCTGGCAGAGCCGGTTACCCGAAACCTGACCGCCATCAGCTTCAAAACCCCCGGCAGCCTGAAGCTGACACCGGTTGAAAATGTTGAGACGGTTCCACTGCTCAAAACCACGGAGCAAAGCCTGACCATTAATGCCAAAATCGCCAAATTCGGCGATAAACTTGAGGTGGTCAACTTTATGAAAGAAAACGGCAAACCGTTAACCCTTGCCGCCTTGAGCAAAGGCAGCTACCACAGCATCTTTGATTCCAATCCTTTGGCCGACAGCGACATTGCTGAAGAAATGCTGCCGTTTATTAATACTTCGGTCACGCCCGGAAAAATAATTGTTGTTGCCGATTCTGACTGGATTTATCAGCAAAACTGGGTGACAACCGGTTTCCTGACCGGCGGTAAAGTTGATGAAATTGTTTCTTTCAACAACAATTATGATTTTCTGCTCCGTTCTGTTGACTATCTGAGCGGCAACGGAAATGCCATGGCAGTCGGTAACAAGGAAATCGCCGACCGCGCAGACACGCTGCGCCGCCGGATTGAGCAAATTACCGCAGCCGAGTACGCCAGCCGCTTTGAGGAACTCCGCAAAGACTTTGAACAGCAAAAGCTGACGCTCAACACTACTTTGCAGCTGATTAAAAATCAGGAAATTTCCCCGTCTGTCAAAGTGTACAATGAAATCCAGGAAATGCAGCGCTCTCTCCAAAAGAAGGAAGAGGAAATGCGCCGGATGGAATATAAAATCAAACAGGAAAGCGAAACTGCAATCAACGGCATTATCAGCATTAACGTTCTGATTTTTCCGCTTTTAGTACTGTTTGTTGCCTGGCTGGCTGCATTTTTGATTCAACGCCGAACCCAAAACCGTGCTGAAAGGCTTCTTCATGAATAAGAAAAATCTCCTGCAGGGCTTATTGCTGCTGATAGTTTCGCTGACCTTGGCGATTGTCGGAATCTTATGGTTCCACTCAGAGAACGGCCGCAACTTTTCAGGAATGCTGGTCTTTGAACAAACGTCCAACCGAGGTGCCGACATGGACAAGGTCGTCATCAGCAACGGCAAAAACAAAGTAATCCTGACGTTGCAGGACGGTTTTTGGCGGATACCCGGAGCCGGAAACGGCTACTATGCCAACTTTGCCCTTTCCAACGCCTTATTTATGAACATGAACCAGAGCCGGTATTTTACAGAAATTGAAGCCGGCGACAAAAAACTCGGTGATTATGGCCTGGAATTGCCGGGAGAAAACATATCCCCGGGAAGCGGAACGCTGCTCCAAACCTATGCCGGCGGCGAACTCCTTGACGAAGTGCTTATCGGCAAAAGTACTCCCGACAACCTTTATGTTTTTGTCCGCCGAAAAGATGACAATCATATCTGGCTGGTCAACAACGATTTCACCATTCCTCAAAAGTTCTATTCCTGGTTTCAGCAGCCCTTGCTGAACTATGCGCCGCAGCAAATCAAATCTTTTGAAACGGAAAATGACGGCCGCAAAATCAAATTCAACCGCATAACGCCGCACGACGCTTATACCGACGGAGACGGACGAAAAGAAACGCTGACAATTTTTTCCGATTTATTTTCTTACCTCACGTTCCGCAACGTCGTCCCCCAACAACTTTTCAACCCCGATGAATTTCCTCAAAAACGCAACCTGCGCGTTACTTTGTTCAACGGTCTGGTTACAGATATGGAGATTTATGCTGACGCCAATCAGAAAGCTTTTTGGACCGCCATAAAAATCTCGTCTACACGTCTTCCAACCCGTGGTGTTAATGATTATATAAAAAATAACGGTTTCTTCTATGACGGCTGGTACTTTGAACTGCCGCCCGAAACCGGATATATTTTATTTAATACGTTAACATCGAAGGAACAATGACGGGAAGCTGTTGCAACTTTAAATTCCTTGCAGACATATCAACGGATATCTTGTTGGCATTGGATCAAAACGGCAGGATTTGCCGTGCCAACCGGCATGCCGGCAGCCTTTGGCCGCAAGCGGAAGGGAAGACGCTCGAGGATATCCTTCCGGCCGCACAATATCCCCGGCTTCACCAAATGTTCGACAACGGTTTCCGCTTCCGATTTGCCGACGTTTGCCGACTCGTCTTCCGTGAACGCGTCTATACAGTCAGCCTTTTCCCCAAAAAGGGGAATTGCGCCCTGTGTTTCCATGATATTACCGAAAATTTGCAGCTTGCCGCCGAACTTCGCCAAACCACCGAACGTCTCGAATTTGCCGAAGCCATTGCCAAAATCGGTTATTGGGAACTTGACTGGAAACTCAAAAAAATGTATTGGTCAGCCGAAATGTACCGGATTTTTGGCGTAAATCCCGCCGAAGTTTCCTCCAAACGCAATTTAATCCGCGAATTCATTTTTCCCGAAGACTTGCCCCAATACAAACAAAAGCTCCAGGAACTGATAAAACAAGAACACCCAGTCGAAGGCCGCCTGCGTATCCGCCGGGCAAACGGAAAAATCGCCCATTGCTTTTATAAAGCCTCGGTCATCCGCCAAAACGACGCCGCCAAAATCGCCGGTACTTTTCAAGACCTCACTACATTGGTCGAAATTCAGCAGGATTTGGAACAAGCCAAACAGGCTGCCGAAAAATCCAGCCGCGACAAATCCTATTTTCTGGCACAGGCCAGCCATGACCTCCGTCAGCCCATGCAGGCGCTTAATATCTTTATCGGCGCTTTGTTCGGCGAGGGGCTGAACGGCAAACAATGCGAAATTCTGGAAAAGATCGAAGCCTCCGCCATGAATCTGAACAATCTTCTCAGTAATCTGTTGGATATTTCAAAACTGGATTCCGGCGGCATAAAATATGAACCGCAAGAATTTAACATCGGCAAATTGTTGCGCAACATTTCCGCCGAATATGCAGAATTGGCCTGTTGCCGGCATATCAAATTTCATGCCTTGCTTCATAACGGAGACGTATACAGCGACCCGATCCTGATTGAACGCATTGTCCGCAATCTGCTCAGCAACGCTTTCAAATATACCCGCAGCAAAATTGTCCTCGGATGCAAAAAAGAAAAATCCGCCATTAGAATTATGGTGTTGGACAATGGGCCGGGAATTCCTCAATCCGAACTTTCTAAAATATTCGAAGAATTTTATCAAAGCCCGCAAATTGCAGACAATCGCAAAAACGGCGCCGGCCTCGGACTGACCATTGTCAGCAAAATTGCCGCCATAATCAACACCCGGATAGAAATCTCTACCATTTCCGGCCGCGGCTCTTGCTTTTCATTTCTTCTGCCGCTGCTGCAGTTTTGATTTGTCACAAAATTGTCATATTTTTGACAAATGTTTTTATTGCTTAGTTACTAAAAATATGATATAAAATAAAAAACAGCTTAAGAATTATGTCAAACAACTAATATAGAACATTATGAAACTTTTTTCTTTCAAAAAACCGGTTACCGTTAAAAATGGGAATTTTATCGTTGAGGATTTGGCTTATAACCACAAATATGTTCCAGCCTTTAAATACGGAAAAAACTATTTGATGGTCAGCGGAGAAAACTACCAGTGTTTTTATGATTCAAAGGGAAATTTCATGTTCATTGAATATACCCTAAATCAAAAATCCCGGATAATGCTCCCCAGTTCTCCCGTCCGCGAAAAAACGACCACGGTCAAGCAGTTCCCTGAGGGAATGATGGCCATAACCAAAATTTCAGATATTATCGGTTCCAAAAAATTCCAATACCAGATAATATTTGAATTTATGTTTCCCGAAAAAAATTGCGCAATAACTTATACGCGCCATGAACGTCACGGAAATTCAACATGGCTCAGGGAAGGGGAATTGCCCGCAATCAAAGAAATGATTGAAATATTGGCGGCTAACCGCTAAAGTGTTTATTATTAAAGCAGACACCCCGAAATTTATTTCGGGGTGCTTTTTTCATATTTTATAACTGTTCGTTGTTTAAATTAAAAGCTTGCAAATACGTCAAGGGGGACTTAATCTTTCCGTCAGAATTCCAACAACCACGGGAGGTTACAATACGATGCCTGCAATTTCTGTACTTATGCCTGCTTACAATACGCCGGAAAACTATCTTCGGGAAGCCATAGAGAGTGTCCTCAGCCAAACATTCTCAGACTTTGAGCTTTTTGTTATTGATGATTGTTCGCCGCTTCCGGTTGTTGCCGATGTCGTCCGTACCTATAACGACCCGCGCTTAAAATACCTCAAAACTGAACAAAACGGCGGTGCAGCAGCCACCAGAAACTTTGGCATTGCCCAAACCTCCGGCCGTTATCTCGCTTTTATAGACGCCGATGACGCAGCGTTGCCCGAACGCTTTGCCCGTCAATTTGAATACCTGGAAAGCCATCCCGAAACCGGTGTCCTTGGAACCGGATACAAAGTTATCCCGGCCGATCGTATAACCATAAACAACCGCTCCGACCGGCAGCTGCTGCTTGAAACCATTTTTGTCGGCAGCCAGTTCTGCCAATCTTCCATGATGCTTCGCAAATCGGTCCTGACCGATAATAACATCTTTTACCGCAAAGACCGGATTCCGGCGGAGGATTACGCTTTATGGATGGATTTGGCCGGCAAAACCGTTTTCCATATTCTTCCCGAAGTGCTGACGCTTTATCGTTTCCATCCCCAAAACCTGTCCACGCTTCAGGCCGATAAACAACATATGCAAACCTGTGATATCATTTTTCAAAAATGGCAGTCATTTACACCCCGGCCTTTGGATCAAGAAATCATTACCAAATTTTTAAGCCGCGCGACAATGTCAACGGAAGAAATTGCCACCCTCGGAAAAAATATTTCCGACCTTTTGAGCGGCGTCCAAAAACAAAACCCCGAACTGTATCCCGGAGCCTTGGCCTTGTTGTGCCGACAGTGGAAACGGCTGGTTAAAGCGGCTTCTGACCGGAAAATGCTGTCAGCCCTCCTGAAAGAACCGATAAAAAAGACATTGCGCCCCGGTTGTTTTTTCAATCTCAAACACCACATACGAACATTGTTCCTGCCACAATAAAAATCAAAAAATCCCCTCGTTAATGAGGGGATTTTTCTAGATATAAAAGGCAATCCGTTCGCTAAAATGCTCACATCTGCACATAACATATAAAAAATACTTGCAATTTGCCAACCGCTAATCTAATCTGTCCAACAGACGACGGACATCTGTTCCTCGTCCAGTACCTGAGAAGGTACGGAGCCTTTGCAAGCTCTTTTGTCATAGGCGGTGCCGATATTTGCACCGTAAGCAGTTGTATCTCGACTGCAAAATATCCCCGACCGCAGGTCGGGGAGCTGTAGCGTATGTTCAGAAGCTGCATCTTATCTCTGATTCGCGGTTTTAAAGGCTGCAGGATCATTCCTATGACATGATTTGCAAACTCTCCGACCACCTGATCAGGTGGTTTTTTAATGCTGTTTTTTTGGAGATTGAAGTGCAGTCATGTCTGCGGCCATACCGCCGCACCGCCAGAAGCGACCTGTCTGCCTCCGCCTAGTCTAGAGGAAGAACAATGAAAACTATTTTGGTTACCGGCGGTACCGGCTTTTTAGGTTCAAATTTATGTATCCGCCTCATAAAAGAAGGGCACCGCGTCCTTTGTGCAGACAACAATTATACCGGGCGTTTGTCCAATGTTGCCGAAATTCTCAATCACCGGAACTTCCGCTTTATCGAACATGACATTTGCGAACCGCTGGAAATCACGGATGAAAAGCTGGACCAGATATACAACCTGGCCTGTCCGGCTTCGCCGCCGGCCTACCAGGGCAGTTATTCCATTAAAACAACCAAAACCTGTGTCCTCGGCGCATTGAATATGCTCGAATTAGCCCAAAAACACGACGCAACCATTCTGCAATCGTCAACTTCCGAAGTCTACGGCGAACCTTTGGTTCACCCGCAAGTCGAAACTTATCGCGGCAACGTCAATCCGGTGGGCATACGCTCCTGCTATGACGAAGGAAAGCGCTGCGCCGAAAGCCTGTTCTTTGATTATCATCGCCATCAAGGCGTAAAAATTAAGGTTATCCGCATTTTCAACACCTACGGGCCGAACATGGATCCCAATGACTGCCGGGTTGTCTCTAACTTTATCTGCCAGGCTCTGTCCGGAAATGATATCACGATTTACGGCGACGGCCGCCAAACCCGCTCTTTCTGTTATGTCGATGATCTGATTGAAGCCATGGTGCGTATGATGAACAGCCCCGAAAGCTTTACCGGTCCTGTTAACACCGGAAATCCCGGAGAATTCACGATTAAGGAGCTTGCCGAAATGATTGTGTCAAAAATCGGCGGCACGTCGAAAATCGTTTACAAAGATTTGCCCTCCGACGATCCCACGCAACGGCGTCCGGATATCTCTCTGGCTAAAAGCCAACTCGGCTGGGAACCCAAAATCCAATTAAATGAAGGGCTGGATAAAACCATTGCCTATTTCAAAACGCAAATTAACCTTTTTGAGAAAGTGAATTAAAATGAAAATAGGAATTATCGGAACCGGATATGTCGGCCTTCCCACCGGTGTCGGCTTGGCAGAATTAGGAAACCAGGTAACTTGCATTGACCGCGAAATCAGCAAAATTGAAGCGCTCAGAGCCGGAAAAATCACCTTGTTTGAAGACGGCCTTGAAGAACTTTTTCATAAAAACCTGCAAAAAGGCAACATCAAATTCACCACTTCCATGGCAGAAGGGGTAAGTGATGCCGACCTGGTCATAATTGCCGTCGGAACACCGCCGCATCCGGTAACCAAGGAAGCCGACATGAAATATATACATGCCGCCGCAACCGAGCTGGCCGAACATTTGCACGGATATACGGTTATTGCCACAAAATCGACCGTTCCGGTCGGAACCGGAGATGTTGTCGAAGGGCTGATTGCCAAGAAAAACCCTCAAGCTGACTTTGACGTTGTTTCTTTGCCGGAGTTTTTACGAGAGGGCTTTGCCGTCCATGACTTTTTCCACCCTGACCGCATCGTTGTCGGTGCCAATACCCCAAGGGCCCGTCGGGTCATTGAAGAACTTTACCGCCCTTTCGACGGCAAGACTCAAATGTTGTTTGTCAAACGCCGTTCGTCAGAAACCATCAAATATGCTTCCAATGCTTTCCTGGCCATTAAGATTCATTATATCAACGAAATAGCCGACTTCTGCGAAAAAACCGGCGCTGATGTTTTGGAGGTCGCCAAAGGCATGGGATTGGACAGCCGCATCGGCAACCGCTTTTTAAATCCCGGCCCCGGCTCCGGCGGCAGCTGCTTCCCCAAAGACACTTTGGCAATGGCGTATATGGGGCGTCAGAATGGCGTCAACCTGACTCTGATTAATGCCGCCATTGTCGGAAACGCCGACCGCAAGAAAAAAATGGCTGAGCGGATATTAGAAGCGGTCAAAGAAATTGAATCGCCCAAAATCGCCGTTCTCGGCCTAGCCTTTAAAGACGGAACCGATGACTGCCGCGAAAGCCCCGCCATGGAAATTGTTGCCGAACTGGTCAGCCGCGGCGCCGATATTACGGCTTATGACCCTAAAGCGGCGAGAAACGCCCAAAACCTTATCGGCGAACAAATCAGTTATGCCAAAGATATGTATGAAGCTTTGCAAAATGCCGACGTCCTGGCCGTTTTGACCGAATGGAACGAATTCAAGTCCTTGGATTTGAATAAAGCTGCCGGCTTGATGCGCAATCGGAAAATCGTCGATTGCCGTAACCTTCTAAACCGGGATAAGGCGGAAAAAGCAGGATTTACATATCAGGGAATAGGACTCTAAAATGAAAAACATTCTCATCATGGGCGGAGCCGGCTATATCGGCTCCCATACCGTCAAACACCTTGCACAGCAGGGATATAGCTGTATTGTTGCAGACAATCTTGTTTACGGACACAAAGAAGCCGTTATAAATCAACGCTTTATGATCGCCGATCTGCTCAATCGCAAATCTTTGGAAACAGTCTTCTCCAAATATGACATTGACGCCGTCATTCATTTTGCCGCTTTTGCCTATGTCGGAGAAAGCGTTCAAAAACCGATGAAATATTATGAAAACAACGTCATTGGCACGCTGAACCTGTTAGAAACGATGCAAAAATACAATGTCGGCAAAATCGTGTTCTCTTCCACCTGCGCCACCTACGGCAACCCGCAGTACCTGCCTATTGACGAAAAGCATCCGCAAAACCCGATTAATCCTTACGGACGCAGCAAATTGATGATTGAGCAGATTTTTGAAGACTACCGGCGGGCCTACGGATTAAAATACATCGCTCTGCGCTACTTCAATGCTGCCGGCTGCTCTCCCGACGGTGATATCGGCGAAAGCCACGAACCCGAAACGCACCTCATTCCGCTGGTTCTGAAGGCGATTAAAGGCGAAATCAACCATATTAAAGTTTTTGGCAAAGACTACGATACCAAAGACGGAACCTGCATTCGCGACTATATTCATGTTGACGACCTCGCCGTTGCACACCGCCTGGCATTGGAAAAATTGGACGAATACAGCGGTTGCATCAACCTTGGAACCGGTATCGGCACCTCTATCAAAGATATTATGAAAGCCGCCAAAAGAGTAACCGGAAAACCTTGCCCGGCCCGATACGAAGGACGGCGGGCAGGGGATCCGGCCGCCCTGTATGCCGCCAACGGCAAAGCCTCGGAAATATTGGGCTGGAAGCCGCAATACACCAATATTGAAGACATTATTCAAACCGCATGGAACTGGGAACTGAATAGGAAGTACTAACATGAACGAACCAAAAAACCTGATTGTCGGTTGCGGGCTGTCCGGAATTGTCCTTGCCGAACGCATTGCTTCTCAAAAAAAGGAAGAAGTTCTGATAATTGACAAACGCAGCCACATTGGCGGAAACGTTTACGATTACAAAGCCCCCCAAACCGGCATTACCGTTCATCAATACGGCCCGCACGTCTTTCATACCAACGATTCAAGAGTCTGGAATTATCTCAGCCAATTTACGGACTGGCATAATTTCATGTACCGGGTCAAAGCCGTTATTGACGGAATTGAGGTCAACATTCCGTTCAACCTTGACAGCCTGCATAAAGTTTTTCCTCGCCAACTGGCCGAAAAGCTGGAAAACAAACTGGTTGAAAAATTTGGATTCAACAAAAAAGTGCCAATCTTGGAATTGCGGCAAACCCAAGATTCCGATTTCGAGTTTCTGGCCCAATATGTTTATGAAAAAGTCTTTCTCGGCTATACGCTCAAACAATGGGGCGTCAAACCGGAAGAACTGGACCCTTCGGTCAGCGGCCGGGTTCCTGTTTACATCAGCCGGGACAATCGTTATTTTCAAGACAAGTATCAGGCTATTCCGCAGCAAGGTTATACTGTCATGATGCAGAATATGCTGAACAACCCGCTGATTCAAATTCGCCTGAATACCGACTTTCAGGAAATCCGCAACGAGATATCGCCCCAAAAAACTTATTATACCGGCCCGATTGACGAATTCTTTAACTATAAGTTTGGCGCGCTGCCGTATCGCAGCCTGAACTTATGTTTCAAAACTTTTGATTGCGAATACTATCAGAACGCCGCTCAAATAAATTCACCGGAAAATTACGACTTTACCAGAAGCGTTGAATATAAATATTACCTGAATGAAAAATCGCCGCAAACAGTCGTTTCCTTTGAGTATCCGGAAACTTTTGAAAACGGCAGGAATGAACGCTATTACCCTGTTCCCGGCAACAAAAACCAAAAATTATATGACCTCTACCGGCAGGAAGCCGAAAAATTGGAAAACACCTACTTTTTGGGACGTTTGGGCGATTACCGTTATTATAATATGGATCAAACCGTCGCCCGCGCCCTCGAACTATTTGAAGGAGTGAAGTAATGAATAAGAATCCATTGATATCTGTTGTTATTCCCGTTTATAATGTTGAAAACTATCTTAAAGAATGTATTGAGAGTATATTAAATCAAACATTACAAAATATTGAAATTATTTGCGTTGATGACGGTTCTAAAGATAAATCATTAGATATTTTGAAACAATATGCATCACAATACAAAAACATAACCATTATATCTCAACACAATAAAGGAGCCGGTATTGCAAGAAATATTGGTCTACGACACGCCTCTGGAAAATATATTTTATTTTTTGATTCCGATGATTATATGTCCCCCCAGACATTAGAAATTCTTTACAATAAAGCAGAAAATGACAATGCTGATATTGTCATAGGAAAAAGCAGAATATATAATCAAGATAGTACATCTTTCACTTATCCCGATTTTGTCCTAAAAACAAATTTAATTAACAACAAAACTCAATTCTCACCATACGAAGTAAAAGAACACATTTTTCAATTCACAATTGGTTGGGCTTGGGATAAACTATATAGAAGAGATTTTATTGTTTCCTCAAAAATTTCATTCCAATCATTAAGACATTCTAATGATGTATATTTTGTTTTTATATCACTAGTAAAAGCAAACAAAATTTCTATAACAATCAATACTCTTTTTACTCATAGAAAACACACCAAGTCATTAGAAGCTACCCGAATTAAGCAACCAAATTGTTTCTATAAAGCCTTAATAAAAATTTATAAAAAATTAAAAAACATAAAAGTTTATGATATATATGAACAAAGTTTTGTAAATTTTTGTCTTACTTTTTGTTATTGGCATATTACTACAATCGAAGACAAAAAATCTCAAAAAATTATGAAAAAATTATATCGTGATATTTTAAATAAAATACGCTTTTACCAATATCCATCTAACTTCTTTTACGACAAAACAAGCTTAGATTATGCATATAAAATTTCCACCCATAACAAATATTACAGCAAACAACAAAATATATCAAATTCATCCAAAATAAAAATTTTTGTTGGCTACCACAAACCTTCTCCTATCATTCTTAAGAAAAATTTTATTGCTTTGCACCTAGGGCGAAAAGTGGCCTTACATCAATCTAAAGATGGTGTCATAAATAAAGATGAGTACAAATGGTTAATAGAACACACCATTGGTGATGATACAGGTAACAATATTTCAGAATATAATAGAAATTTCTGCGAAATGACAGGAATTTACTGGATGTGGAAAAATTATAAATCTATAGGAAATCCTGATTATATTGGATTTATGCATTATCGTAGATTCTTTACATTAAACTCTATTAAAAAATATCATAAATTTGATTTAACTATAGCAGATAGTTATATTTATCCCAATGTACAACAGCAATTCAAGGATTACCATAAAAGTAATGATTTAGATTATGTTTATAATGAAGTAATTACACAATACCCTGAATATAAAAATAAAATAGATATTTATCTGTCAGGACAAAAATCATATTTTTTTAATATGTTTATTATGAAAAAAGAATTATTTTTTGAATATTGCAATTTTGTTTTTCCTATTCTGCTAAAATTATACAAAATGCCAAAATATCATCAACAATCAGAAAGAAACCAACGTATGATCGCTTTTATAGCCGAACGCTTAAGTGGTATGTTTTTTAGCATAAAAATTCAAGAAAATATAAAGGTTAACATAAGCGGAATTCTC
>UQFU01000028.1 GCA_900540425.1 uncultured Alphaproteobacteria bacterium | reverse complement strand
TAGGATTTTCTTCGCCTCGAAAAGAACTCTACTCCCCTCAAACTCCAACCTTTTATACAGAAACGCGTATAACGGTTGTTTCATACAGAAACTGCGGGTAAAATGCTCGGTCACGTATTTCTCTATACGCTCGCTCGCATTTTCTCTGGTTTCTTATTATACGCCTCATTCTCCGAGTTTTAATAAAAGTTCGTGTTTTGGGGTGTTGGAGCCCTTTTCATCGGTTTCGGAAAATCCACGTAGGTCAATCTACGCTAGGATTTTCTTCGCCTCGAAAAGAACTCTACTCCCCTCAAACTCCAACCTTTTACACAGAAACTCGTATAATGGTTGTTTCATACAGAAACTGCGGGTAAAATGCTCAGTCATGTGTTTCTATATACGCTCGCTCGCATTTTCTCTGGTTTCTTATTATACGCCTCATTCTCCGAATTTTTATAAGAGTTCGTTTTGGGGGCATCAGAGTGGTTTTGCCGGGGCTGACGTTAAGGCAATAGCGTGAAAAAAATGAGCGATGAGTTAAGCGAAAATATTGTTAATTATCTGCAACGGCTGTTACCGTTGTTTTCGTCTTTGCTATTGCTTTTTTTCTCTTATGTTCCGCTTGATTTTTTGCTTTTTAACAATATTCGCCCGGCAGTAGCGATGGTTTGCGTTTATTTTTGGATGATACACCGCCCTGATTTGTTTAATTTGGTTTCGGTTTATCTTTTGGGCGTTGTTGACGATGTGATCAGCAATGTTCCTTTCGGCACCAATATTCTGACTCTTTTGGTTCTGTACGTATTGATAAGCAATCTTTCACGTTTTCTTAACGGCAAACCGTTTATTATTACATGGTATGGCTTTGCGATAATTTCGCTGGTCGTGTTTTTGACCAAGTGGCTGGTTTTATCTGTTTATTACGGGCAGTTTTTGCCGCTTTCGATTGTCAGTTTCAGCTTTCTGGTGACGGCGGCGGCTTATCCGTTTATCAGCCTGATTTTGGCTTTTGTGCAGAATAATCTGATTGCAGACGAGGAACTTTAATGAATCGCGATAATGACAAGGGAAAAGTTCTGATTAAACGCTCGCTGATTCTTGGGTTGGGCGAGTTTCTCCTGTTTATGGTGATTATTGCCCGTCTTTATTATCTGCAGGTATATCAGGCTGACCGTTACAAGACTTTGGCTGATGAGAATCGGATTTCTACCCGTTTGCTTATTCCGCCGCGGGGGGTTATTTATGACCGTAACCAGGTTATTTTGGCTTCTAACCGGCAAAATTTTCAGGCTCTGATTGTGGCCGAGCAGACGACAAATGTTCAGGAAACCTTAGACGCTTTTAAGAAAATAATGCCTCTGAGCGAAGCGGAAGAGGAACGGATTAAAAAAGAGCTGCGCAAAAACCGCAGTTTTGTTCCGATTAAAATCAAAGACAACCTCAGTTGGGAAGAGGTTTCAAAAATCCAGCTTAATGCACCGGATTTGCCGGGGATTATCATTGATGAAGGCTTGTCCCGCTATTATCCTTTCGGAGAAGAGCTGTTTCATGTTTTGGGGTATGTTTCTTCGGTTTCGGCCAATGATGTTAAAGATGATCCGTTGCTTGAGATACCGGGGTTCAAGATCGGCAAATCCGGGATTGAAAAACTTTATGAAAAAAAGCTCCGCGGCCGCGGCGGTACGCTCAAACTGGAAGTTAACGCCTATGGGCGGATTATGAAGGAAATTGAAAAGAATGAGGGCGTGCTCGGCGAGCGGATTGATCTGACGATAGATGAACGCCTGCAAAAGAAGGCTTATGAACTTTTGGGCGAAGAAAGCGGCGGCGTGATTTTGATTGATGTTCATACCGGCGAGATCTTGGCTCTGGCTTCGACGCCGTCTTATGATCCCAATCGGCTGACGCAGGGCGTGAGCACGCAGGAATGGCGTGAACTTTCCGGAAATGAGCGTCGTCCGCTGACGAACAAGGTCGTTTCCGAGCATTATTCTCCCGGTTCGACTTTCAAAATGGTGGTTGCCCTGGCGGCTTTGGAGGCGGGGATAATCCGTCCGGAGACCAGATTTTTTTGCGCCGGTAAAATGTTTTTGGGGGATCATGCGTTTCACTGCTGGAAACACAGCGGGCACGGTTATTTGGATGTTGTTCAGGCGTTGCAACATTCCTGCGATATTTATTTTTATGAAACGGCACAGAAAGTCGGAATTGAAAAAATTGCCGAAATGGCCCGCCGGTTAGGGTTGGGAAAACAAGTCGGCATCGGCATTGCTCAAGAGAGTCCGGGACTTATTCCCGACAAGGCTTGGAAAAAACGCCGTTTTCGCGGCGCTCGCGGCGTTTGGCAGCAAGGCGAGACGTTGATTTCGGGTATCGGACAGGGATATGTTCTGACAACGCCGCTGCAGCTGGTAACGATGATGGCGCGGTTGGTTAACGGCGGTTATGAAGTCAAGCCGACTTTCACCAAAGTAGATGAAAAAGAACGCGTGCAGATGGATAAAATTAAAATTTCTTCCGCTTATTTGGATTTGGTCAAAGAGGGGATGTTTAGTGTAGTTAACATTCCCGGCGGCACGGCCTATGGTTCGCGTTTTAATTATAACGGACAGATGATGGGCGGCAAAACCGGAACCACGCAGGTTAAACGGATTACCATGAAGGAACGGCAGTCTGGGATTATCAAGGATAAGGATTTGCCTTGGCATTTGCGCAGCCATGCCCTGTTTGTGGGATATGCGCCGCATGATAACCCGAAGTATGCCGTAGCCGTGTTGGTAGAACATGGTGGCGGCGGTTCGTCTGTGGCTGCCCCGATTGCAAGCAAACTGCTTTTGGAGGCGGTTAAGCTGGACCCGACCAAGAGAACTGTAGATTAAGGTAGGCACGATGTATAAATATTATGAAACGAGTTTTAAAAATCAGAGCCTTTCTTTGAAGGAAAAGTTTTTTAATCTGAGTTTTTCCTATATTTTATTTATTGTCATTTTGGCTTCTATCGGGATTGTGGTCTTGTATTCCGCGGCCAACGGAAGCTGGCGGCCCTGGGCGATTAACCAGTTGATCCGCTTTGTTCTGGGGTTCGGCGTGATGATGGTATTTGCAATGACCGATATCCGCTTTTTTATGAAAATAGCCTATCCTTTTTATTTTGTTTCTTTGCTGTTGTTGATTTATGTGGAAGTTCGCGGTTCTATCGGCATGGGGGCGCAGCGATGGATAGATCTGAAGTTTTTCAGCCTGCAGCCTTCGGAGCTGATGAAGATTGCACTGGTTTTGGTTTTGGCAAAATATTTTCATTCCAGCTCATTGCAGAATATTGAGAGCATGCGAGGTTTGGTGGTACCGATTTTGCTGACGCTGTTTCCTGCTTTTCTGGTGATGACGCAGCCGGATTTGGGAACGGCGCTGATGTTGATTATGAGTGCCGGAGCAATCTTTTTTGTGGTGGGCGTTCAAATCTGGAAATTTGTGGTTGTGATGCTTGGCGGGGCGGTATTGATTCCGTTTGCCTGGCATTTTCTGCATGATTATCAGAAAAACCGGGTTTTGACTTTTCTTGATCCGGAGCGTGATCCTTTGGGGGCGGGATATCATATCATCCAGTCTAAAATTGCGCTTGGTTCCGGCGGCGTGTTTGGGAAGGGTTTTTTGAAAGGGACCCAGAGCCATCTGAATTTTCTGCCCGAAAAGCATACGGACTTTATTTTTACGATGTTGTCTGAGGAATTCGGCATGATTGGGGCAGTTTTTGTGGTTTTGCTGAATATTCTGATTATTGCGTATAGTTTTGGTTTTGCATTGCGCAGCACCAGTTATTTCGGCAAGCTTCTGGCCATCGGTTTGGCGACCAACTTTTTCCTTTATGTCTTTATTAATATGGCAATGGTTTTAGGGCTTATTCCGGTTGTCGGCATTCCGTTGGCGTTGATTTCTTACGGCGGTACGGTTATTCTCTCCGTTATGGCCAGTTTCGGCATAATTCTGTCGGTATGTATTAACCGTAATGTAAACATCGGCAAGTAAAAAACTCGTATTTTGGGTTATTAGAGCGATTTTACGGGGAACTCAACAAACCCACGTATTTCTGTATACGCTAGGGTTTGTTTCGCCCCTAGAAATCACTCTACTAACCTCACTATCCGAACTTTTTTCGCGCTCTGTGGTTGTCTAGAGCAGTTTAGCTGGTCTCGAAAAACTCACGAAAAATCGACAATCGTATCTCATAAGAATTTTTCCTTGCAATTTTTGCTCTTTCCTTTATGCTTGTTTTTGCATTCGGGAGAGCCGGGTGTGGTGTCTGAAAAACATCTTACAGAAAAATATCCATCTCGTGGTGGAGGCTGCGGTATAAGTGCGCTTTGCGTATCGAAGAAGCAGGACTGTTTCTGTACAGTTTTTCAGCTCCGCCGCCTTTTCTTCAAGAATTGGCGGTTTTGTTTTAACTCGACAAAACAGGAGCTAAGAATATGATTGTAAAAAAAATTACCCCAAAAGATATTGGTCGTGCCGTAGGTTTTGAGCTGATGAAACTGCGTTGGGAGTATGGCATCAGAATCAAGCATGCCGCTTATTTATCCGGTGTGGAGCTCAAACGGGTTGATGCTGCCGAAGTCGGGCGCTTTGCCGGTTGGGAGAACACCCGGCGGCTGCTTGAACTTTATGATGTCGACATCAATATTGAACTTGTCCGCCGTCATTCGGAAAAGTATCCCCTTCATAAGCTTTGATTGAGAAACGGCCCCTCGTTTGAGGGGCCTGTCGGAGCAAAACCCGTTCTAATTGTCGCCGATGCGCAGAGCTTCAATGAAAGCGCTTTGCGGAACTTCGACCTTGCCGAACTGGCGCATGCGCTTCTTGCCTTTTTTCTGTTTGTCTAACAGTTTTCTTTTGCGGGTTACGTCGCCGCCGTAGCATTTGGCCAGCACGTCCTTGCGCACGGCCTTCACTGTCTCCCTGGCAATAATCTTGCCGCCGATGGCTGCCTGAATCGGGATTTTGAACAAATGCCGGGGGATTAAGTCTTTAAGCCGTTCGCAAATTTGGCGCCCGCGGCTTTCGGCATCGCTGCGATGGCAGAGAAAAGCCAAGGCGTCTACCGGTTCTTCATTAATCAAAATCTGTACCTTAACCAAATCCGATTCCGCATAGCCGGTCAATTCATAATCAAAGCTGGCGTATCCGCTGGTGATGGATTTCAAGCGGTCATAGAAGTCAAAAACAATTTCGTTGAGCGGAAGTTTGTAAACCAGCATGGCGCGGCTGCCGGCATAGGTCAGCTCGATTTGTTCGCCGCGGCGTTCGGTGCAGAGTTTCAGAACAGCGCCGAGATAGGTGTCGGGAACCAGAATTGTAGCTTTGACCCAAGGTTCCTCAATAGATTTGATTTGAGTAACATCCGGCATATCGGCAGGGTTATGGAGCGTGATTTGCGAACCGTCGGTCAGGTTAATCTTGTAGGCTACCGAAGGTGCCGTGGTAATAATGTCCAGGTCAAATTCGCGGTCAAGCCGTTCCTCAATAATTTCCATGTGCAGAAGCCCGAGAAAGCCACAGCGAAAACCCAGCCCCAGAGCGGCGGAATTTTCGTTTTGATAGTCGATGCTGGCATCGTTGAGTTTGAGTTTGGCCAGCGCATCTTTAAGGCTTTCGTATTCGCTGCTGTCAACCGGAAAAATGGAGCAAAACACAACCGGGACCGACGGCTTAAATCCTTTGAGCGGTGTAGCACAGGGAACTTTGTTATCCGTAATCGTATCTCCGATATGGCAGTCGCTGACGCTTTTGATGCTGGCGGTAATAAAGCCGACTTCGCCGGGGTAAAGCGCGTCAATGTCTTGCATTTTGGGGGTAAAGATACCAACCTTGTCAACCAGATAGGTGTTGTTGTTGCTCATCATGCGGATTTGGGTTTTGCGCTTGAGTACGCCATCATGGATGCGAACCAGAATGATAACTCCGAGATAAGGGTCATACCAGCTGTCAATCAGCAGAGCTTTCAGCGGTGCGGAGGCATCTCCCTGCGGTGCCGGCAGGCGCCGTACAATCGCCTCCAAAAGCGCCGGGATGCCGAGCCCGGTTTTGCCGGAGGTTTCAACGGCTTCGGAAGTGTCCAGGCCGATAACGTCTTCAATTTGCTGTTTTACTCTTTCCGGTTCGGCCGAAGGCAGGTCGATTTTGTTCAATACCGGAATAATCTCATGATTGTTGTCAATAGCCAGATAGACGTTGGCCAGGGTCTGCGCTTCTACGCCCTGGGTGGCGTCAACGACCAGGACCGAACCTTCGCAGGAGGCCAAAGAGCGCGAAACTTCATAGGAAAAATCCACGTGTCCCGGCGTATCAATCAGGTTGAGCTGGTAGGTTTTGCCGTCTTCGGCAGTATAGTTGAGCCGCACGGTTTGGGCTTTGATGGTGATTCCCCGCTCGCGTTCAATATCCATGGAATCGAGAACCTGCTCCTGCATTTCGCGGCTTTGCAGTCCGCCGCAGTATTCAATCATGCGGTCAGCCAGGGTAGATTTTCCGTGGTCAATATGGGCAATGATGGCAAAGTTGCGGATCAAATTTAAATCGGTACTCATCTTCTTTTTTTCCATGCACAAGATTATTTTTCTTGAAAATAGATTAATTTTTCTGAATAGGCAACATATATTGATTGAGAAAATGAATAAAAATGGTTATACTGGTTTTTATAAACCAGAAGGAGGCGGCAATGAGAGAGATAGTAGAAGTTGATTACGGTTCTTCCCGTTATGATGAGCTGGCAAAGCTGCGTTATAAGATTTTGCTGGAACCGCTGGGGTTTGAATTTTTAGATGCGCACCGTTCCAAGGAAGCAAATTATCTGCATCTTGCCTGTATTGAAAAGCTTGATGACGCCCTTTTGGGCGGTTGCATGCTGGCACCGGTGGACAATGAGGTTATTCGGCTGATGCAGGTTGCCGTTGACAACAAATATCAAGGCGAAGGCATCGGGCGCGAACTGGTAAAATATGCTGAAGCTCGAGCCAAAGAGGCCGGCTACTCCCAAATTGAAATGCATGCGATGCTTTCCGTTGTCGATTTTTACGAGAAGCAGGGCTATGTTCAAGAAGGTGATTTGATTGAGGAGAAGGGGGTTAGTTTCGCCAAAATGGTAAAAAAGGTTGTCTAGTGGATTATTAGAGCCCGTTTCATCGGTCTCAGAAAATCCACGTATTATTTATACGCTAGGATTTTCTTCACCTTGAAAAGAACTCTACTAATCTCACTATCCAACCTTTTTGCAAAGGTTGTCAGGTGGATTATTAGAGCAGATTATTAGAGCAGTTTTAGCGGGTCTCGAAAAGTTGATCTCGCAAGCTCGCTCGTCACGTAAGGCTCTGTCTGCGCACGATGTGCTTGCCAATCGCCAACTATCGACTACATGTAGCTCATCTACACTAAAATTTTTCTCGCCCTAAAAACTACTCTACTAAATCCATTCTCCAACCTTTTTGCAAAACTCGTCTGGCGGGCAACTCATACAGATTTATCGGGGAAAATTTTATTATTTGTTTTACTATCCGAACTTTGGGTAAAAATTGTATTTTGAGTTCTTAGAGCGATTTAAATAAACGTCATCCCGCATTTTTCGTAGAAAAATGCCTTGGAATCCACGAATTAATATTTTTCTGAGGCTGCAAACACTCTGTTGTAGACATTTATAAAGAAAATCCGAAGGCCCCTTGATGTTTTTTCTGCCGGATAAACGAGCGGTGACTGTCATTGAGGGACGGTTCCGGGAAAAACAAACGAAGGATAAAAAAGGCGTAATTGAGAGGTAACTCAAAGTACGCCTTAATTAATGCTATAACAGGCTGATGTTGCCGGCGGCTTTTTTGCCGCGGTCGTCATAAATCTCAAAGTTTACTTTCTGTCCGTCGGCGAGGTGGCGGATACCGCTTTTTTCAAGAGAAGTGATGTGAACAAAAACATCTTTGTCGCTTTCATCGGGGCGGATAAAACCATAACCTTTTTTGCTATTAAACCATTTTACGGTACCTTTTAACATTTACTCAATCCTTTTGATAGTGTTGTCGCGGTATATCCGGCGTTTTTCGATTGTGCGAAAAATACCGGATGTTTGAACCGGAAGAAAAAACCGGCAAAAAAGATATAAGCGGAGTGGAGAAATTTTCAATGGCCGGACGTTATTTTTTAGAATCAGACTAATTCGTCCACTTCTTCAATAATCTCGTTTCTTTCGTAAAAGTGTTTGAGATAACTGTGGGACAGCTGTTCGCTTCCGGGATCGCGGATGATGGATTGGTTGTTGTCATAAACGCCGATTTTGCGGCTGCCGGAGTTTGGGGCTTCGTCGGGAACATCGTCATAAACGCCGCTGGCAGCCAGAGCTTCCAGCGCATTGGGGATATAGGTATTGGGGGAAGACACTTCCGGGCGGTTGTTTTTTTCTTCTTGTTTCTGAAAAGGAGAATTCTGCCGGTTTCCGCGATTATCGGAATCGTTATTGTTAACCAGCACATTATTGGCGGTATCTATATTTTCTACAAAGCTTTCGCCATTTCCTCCACGACGATAATAATCGGCCTTTGAGGGGGCGTTGGGCGAGCCGGAAACTTTTCTAGTTGACGCGATACTCATTGATTTTCTCCAACGATTTTAAAAATTCCATTCTGGGAATTTATATATAAAATAGTATAACAGATAAAAAAATAAAAGTCTATAGCTATTTGATTTGCAGAGGAAAATCTGTTTTTTGAACTGCTTTTGCGGGTGGAAAATTGCAGCTTGCAGGGGTGAGGGGTGGGTTTTAGATTTTAATTGTTTTTTGAATTTTTGTTCTTATAATCATTTTAGCAGGTTTGTTTCTGCATATTATTGTTAAACACAGGGAATCCTTAACCCGACAATATAACATAGGCCAAACTGTTATGTGGCAAAGATTTGGCACTTCTCGTGCAACGGAGGAGTGTCAGGTAATAGCTGGTTTTTTATCAGTCAATAATGGCTACACTATTGTCGTGTAAGGAGCTCCTCCACCTTAAGTTCTAAGGTGGAGTTTTGTTTTGGTTTATTAAGGAGTTTCTGAGATGGTACAGGCAAAACGCAAGATTAAAGCGGCTAATCGCGGGCGTCAGGAAGACGGAAGTCCGAATCCGATTGATATTCATGTCGGAAGGCGGATTCAGCTGCTTTCTTTTATGACGATATGCCCGAAGAGGCGGCTAATTTGAGCCCCCGTATGTTTGTATATGATTCCGACAGCGTGGCTTTTGAAAGAGAGCAGCTTTTGCGTACGCCGCCGGAAAAGACTACCGAGGCGCTGCAATTAATCAACAATTATTTCAAAATTCCCAGTCCGCAGCTGGCACAGAATGTTTTTGAGCTCTTAAAAATTTTGAGCCAATGTTCAACTTATTATATTAAAAAACAACGGCAGCCATAATCTGACTGCCGGAAACAAAGCTTATCAACCGCGCTTTTCCAAGGAACGGAAAATCAGTCTTTCTTATCTTTGATTTTCTGTTCAAGCTCGTTTTTCTTTTCGGCTGCCGTTTTTTTGATGTTTTCCAGTTTTTTGAGGGCGACGGCTTTCCATACGTGCAGATTGTTGGCACCGAAAACCAAGACCAGAATGACAATAATCAGTACCCATTCCCAAAAATTTGAAAGCACTATATTTCTCCTTTTTTGTTTTGCATCAGGTTCAACGTTTCGGTGGCGTCATAATCATCGTTGTATTCTTCGACCCGGCCGATTTGTTGCTCGTAATTTTCGGCAAGGCGTCCGGTTTCCGCCAAAACGGGTTTATTATGAATAATTTTTTGGATTTTTTCAAATCTAAATAGCGAATTATCCCTTAGATTTTGGGCGGCAGCCGCCACTTCTTCCAGTTCGCCGGCTTTTCCGCCGCAGTAGCAGATGCAATCGCAGCCGGCGGTCAGGGCACTTTGTACCCGTTCGGACAAGGAGCCGCGAAGGGCATGCATGTCGACGGCGTCGCTGATAAGAAAACCGGCGAAACCGAGTTCGCCGCGGATAATCCGGCTGATGCCGGCAGCGGATTGGGTGAGGGGGTATTGGCTGTCAATTTCGGGCAGCATGATATGGGCGGTCATTCCGGCCGGACAGTTTCGAAGCTTTTTAAAAGGCCGGAAGTCGGTTTGCAGTTTGGAAAGCGGGAGAGCAATCACCGGCATTTGCAGATGCGGGTCCGTGCTGCTGGAACCCAGTCCGGGCAGATGTTTGATACAGGGGCAGATGCCGTTTTCAATATAGGTATCGACCATCTTTTGCCCCAGGGCAGCAATAATTTTCCGGTCGGAGCCGAATGTCCGGCTGCGCAATACTGCCGAGGTTTCGCGGTGGCAAACGTCTATAACCGGAGCATAATTCCAGTTGATGCCCACGGCATACAGATCTTGGGCAATCAGGGCCGCATGGGCGGCGGCGGTTCGTTCGCCGGTTTCCAATCCGAAGCGGCGTGCGATTTGCCCCAGCCGATATTGTGAGGCATAGGTTCGGTAGTCCGGTTCGGACAGCCTTCTGACCCGTCCTCCTTCCTGGTCGATGCCGATAAGCACGTCGTTTCTGCCAATGGCTGTTTTAATATCGGCAACCAGTTGCCGGAGCTGCCGGGGAGAGGCGATATTGCGTCCGAAGAGGCTGACGCCTAATGGATTACAGCGGGAAAAAAGCCTTTTTTCCGCATCGGTCAACGACAGTCCGGAACAAGAAAGCATGGCGGCAAGAATCGGTTTTTCCATCTTTTTTCCTAGAGCAGCATTTTTATCATGGTTTCGGTAAAGCCGCGCAGCCAAAAGGTCAGCGGGTTGTTTTCAGAACCGAGCGCCTGAAACAGCAAAGGCAGCACAATAAAAATAATGCCGATGCCCAGCAGGGCGGAGCGGGGAGAATGAAGGTAGTTTTGTGCCCAAGGTTTGTCTATCCAGCCGAGGAAAATTTTGGAACCGTCAAGCGGCGGAACCGGAATAAGGTTAAAGGCTGCCAAAATCAGATTGACCAGCATGAGGATAAAAAAGAAAGATGCCAGCAGCATGGTCAGGACATTGGCGTCAAAACGGCCGAGCAGCCGGATGCAAGTGCCGCACAGGGCTGCAAGCAGGATATTTGCGGCAATGCCGGCGGAAGAAACCAGGAGATTGTCGCGGGTCGGACGTTTGAAATAACGTTCGTCAACCGGAACGGGTTTGGCCCAGCCAAAAACAAATCCGCTGCCCGAAAGCAGCAAAAACAGCGGCAGGACGACCGAACCGAAAGGGTCAATATGTTTGAGCGGGTTCAGCGACAGACGCCCTTCCAGGCGGGCAGTCGGGTCGCCAAGCTTATTGGCGACCCAGCCGTGGGCAATTTCGTGAATAATCACGGAAATAATCAGGCAGACTGCGAAATATATAATTTCCAGAAAGTCGTTCTGCATGCTATTTTTTCTTTACAATGCAGCTTCCGCCCAGCGATTTGATTTCTTTGCAAAGGGCGTCGGCGCCGTTGCGGTCGGAAAAAGCGCCGGCCTGAAGGCGGTAGAAAATCCCTTTGGCGCCAAGGTCGGCGGTTTCGATTTCATAAGGCAGGTTTTTCAGAACCGGATATTTTTTGGAAAGCGAAGCCCAAGAACCGGCGACGGCATTGCGGTTGGTCGAAGCCATCAGCTGTACCTGCCAGGAGCCGGCGGCAGCTTTGGCGGGGGTGCTGATTTTTTCCGGCGTCGGCTGAGGTGCCGGAGCCTGCGGGGTTGGCGCAGGTGCGGGCACCGGTTCCGGTTTTATTTTCTTAACCGGTTCTTTGGCCGGCGGCATAGTTTCGGCTTTGATGATTTCTTCAGCCGCGGCAATGGTTTTTTCGGTTGACGGAACAGCCGGGGCAGGCGGTTCGGCCGGTTCGGCTTCCGGAACGATAATCGGCAGTTGAGGTTCTTCCGGCGGCGGCAGTATCGTTTCTACAGCAGGCGTATCGCCGGCGCCCTTTTTATCAATAATGTTATAGACGGTTTTGTCCTGATTGCGGATTTCCATTCCGCCCGGATCCGCCGGCTGAACTTTAATGGCGTCTTTGGGGCGGCGGATAACCGGAATTTCGCCCGGTGTGTCGGCCGCGTATTGCGGAGACAAAACAAACCAGCCGACGATTCCGGCCAGGACGATTCCGGAAACGGCACCGATAAAGACATTTTTGGAAACATTCAGGTCGTTGCGTTTTTCTTCGTATTCCAAATTTGACTGACTGGCCAGCTTTTGCCGCAGGTCATTAAGCAGTTCGTCATTGTTTTTGTTGTCTTCGGGGCGATCCAGAAGCATTTGTTTATCTCCTAATTTAATTCATCTTTTGGGACTATTGTATTTTATAATAATTTACAATCATTTAAAATCTAGTCATATTGTCAAAAAGTTTTTGGTGTTCGTCGAGCGCGCCCATGTCGGTCATGTTGGCAATGTAAGTGCAGATGATGCCGGCGATTTCGGCTTCGGACAGTCCGGAGGAAATTTTGCGGCGTTCGCAATCGGGGAGCAGGCGCCAATCCGACATGAATACGCTGAAAAGTTCTTCAACGACTTTTTGCGATTTCATATCCATGCGGACAACGTTGGTGTGATTGTAAAAATGTTCGGTCAGAAACTGCCGCAGCAGTTTGATTTGTTTTTTGAGCTTGGCAGAGTGCGCGGCAACCGGCGAATCGAGCCTGCGGATGTCTTCGGCGGAAGAAATGCCGCTGTTGTGCAGGTTTTCTTTGGTTTGGTCCAGAATGTCAAAAATCATTTTGGCGATCATGCTGCGGGTAACGGCGTAGATGCGGATATTGTCGTCAATATTTGGATGTTCGGCCTCAAGGTTTTGGAGTATTTCATTGATAAAGGGCAGTTCTTTGAGGTCGGAAATATCATAAAAGCCGGCACGGAACCCGTCGTCAATATCATGATTGAGATAAGCGATATCGTCTGCCAACGCAGCGATCTGGGCCTCGAGCGAGGCATAATGTTTGAGGTCGAGATCAAAAGCGCGGTTGAATTTTTGGAGAAACGGATTGAGCTTTCCGGTAATTTTTCCATGGTGTTTGACGGTGCCTTCCAACGTTTCCCAAGTGAGGTTGAGGCCGGGAAAATCCGGGTAATGGCTTTCGTATTCGGTGATGATGCGCAGCGCCTGGATATTATGGTCGAATCCGCCGTAGGGTTCCATGACCTTGCGCAGGCCGCGTTCGCCGGCATGGCCGAAAGGCGAATGCCCCAAATCATGCGCCAGAGCGATGGCTTCGCCGAGTTCTTCATTGAGTTCGAGGCTTTTGCACAAAGTGCGGGTGATTTGGGCGACCTCAATGCTGTGGGTAAGCCGGGTGCGGTAGTTTTTGCCCTCATGATAGGCAAAAACCTGGGTTTTTCCGTCGAGACGGCGAAAAGACATGGAGTGAATCAGACGGTCGCGGTCGCGCTGAAACGGCGAGCGGATAATGTTGACAAAGTCCGGGTACATGCGCCCCCGGCTGTCTTTGGCTTTTACGGCATAAGCGGCGAGTTTCATAAAGTGCTTCCTTTATCAGACTTTTTATTGTATAAAAGCTTATTATATTAATCTTAACATTCGGTGAAAGCGTGAAGATGAAAATTGCAACTTTTAACATAAATTCGGTCGGGGCGCGGATTGAGCTGCTGACACAGTGGCTGAGAACGGAAAATCCCGATGTGGTTTTGCTGCAGGAAATCAAGACCGAATATAACGCTTTTCCGTTTTTTGAACTGCAGGCGCTGGGGTATGACGCCAAGGTTTTGGGGCAGAAGAGTTATAACGGCGTTGCGGTTTTGAGCCGGCACAAAATCCGGGTTGTCAGCGAGGGAATTCCCGGTTTTGCCGATGAAAACAGCCGCTATCTGGAAGTTGAGGTTGAGGACGGGGGCGAAGCTTATCGGATTGCCTCGATTTATCTGCCTAACGGCAATCCTCCGGCCAACAATCCCGGAGACAAGTCCAAACTGGCCTACAAGCTGCGGTGGATGGAAGCTTTTTATAATCATGCGCGCGGTTTGCTCCTGCGGCATCAACCGGTGATTTTGGGCGGCGACTTTAATGTGATTCTGACGCCGGGAGACGTGTATGATCCCGGGGCTTTTCGGGATAATGCCCTGTTTCTGCCGGAAGTGCGGCGGCAGCTGTCTGCTGTTTTGCATTTGGGATATTATGACGCGTTTCGGGCTTTGCATCCGGTCGAAAACGGCTATACCTACTGGGATTACGGCGGCGGCGCTTTTCAAAATGATCTCGGGATGCGGATTGATTATCTGCTGTTGTCGGCGCAGGCGGCGGACCGGTTGGCCTCCTGCCGGGTTGACAGGGAGCTTCGGAAGCAGAACAAGCCGTCTGACCACACGCCGTTGATTGTCGAACTGAATAAGAAGAAAAATGACTAAAAACAAAGAAAAATTAAATTTGCCGGAAACTCTGCAACTGGAAGTTTCGGAAATCGGCAATGACGGCGAAGTTCTGGCACGGCCGACGGAAGCGCGTTTTGCGGCGGGCGGCGGGCTTTTTTTTTTTCACACCAGCCGGCTCCGTCCCGGCAGCTTTTATGTTCTGCCCAACAGCCGGATCCGGCCGCCGCTGGTTCCGGGAGACCGTTTTTTGGCGCGAATCAGCGGCAAAAAAGGCGTTTATACGGCAAAACCGATGGTTCGTACCGCTTTTGCGCAGCCACAGGCGGAAAAGCAATACGGCGTGGTCGAAAAACGCGGCGGGCGGTATTTTATCGTTTCGGCGGAAAAGTCCAAACACACGGACATGTTGCTTGATAATCCCGGAAAGGTGCGGGACGGAGATTTTGTCAGCTATGTGTCGGAAGGGGCGCGCCGGTTCAAAGAAGTGCGGATTGTCCGCAACTTTGGCCCGTTTAATCTCGGCAAGGCGGCCTCAATGCTGGTGTTGGAAAAATACGGGATTCCCGAAACCTTTGACGCCAAAGTCGGCAAGGAGCTGGAGCGGCTGCCGAAGCTTGATCTGCAAGGGCGCGAGAATCTTGCCAATCTGCCGTTTGTGACGATTGACGGCGAAGATTCCAAGGATTTTGACGATGCGGTCTGGGCGGAGCGGACGCCGCTGGGATTCCGTCTGGGGGTGGCGATTGCCGACGTGGCGTTTTATGTGCGGCCGGGCAGCGAGCTTGACCGTGAGGCTTATCGGCGCGGAAATTCGGTTTACCTGCCGAATTTGACGATACCGATGCTGCCGGAAAAGCTGTCGAATGATTTATGTTCGCTGCGTCCGAAAGAAAAACGTCCGGTTATCGCCTGTTTTATGGAAATTGACGGTGCCGGACGGCTGCGGCAGTATGATTTTTGCCGCGGAGTGATAAAGTCGGCGGCCAGACTGACGTATCGGGAGGTTCAGGAAGCCCTTGACGGGCGGAAAAGCGAAAATATCGCCCCGGTGTTCAAGTCGGCGGTGCTGCCGCTGTATGAGGCATATTTGGTGCTGGACAGAGCGCGCAAAAAACGCGGGGCGCTGGAGTTGGAAACCACCGAGCTTAAAATCCGTTTTGACAAAGCGGGACAGGCAACGGCGATTGAGAAAGCGCCGCATTATGTTTCGGAAAAAATTATCGAGGAGTTTATGATTGCGGCCAATGTGGCGGCAGCTCAAGCTTTGGCCAAATGCCGGTTGCCGGTGATGTATCGGATTCACGACCGTCCGCAGCCGGAAAAGATGAAGGATATGATTCCGTTTTTGGAAGAACTAAAGATGAAGCTTCCTGATGCTCCGGCGCTCAAGCCGGCGCATTTTAACAGGATTATGGAAAAATGCCGCGAAAAGAATCTGAGTTCGGGGATTGATGACTTGGTGCTGCGGATGCAGTCGCAGGCGCAATACAGCCCGGACAATATCGGACATTTCGGTTTGGGGCTTAAAGATTATGCGCATTTTACGTCGCCCATCCGGCGTTATGCGGATTTGCTGATTCACCGCGCGTTGATTCGCTGTAAGAATTTTCCGGGCGGCGGTGCTTTGGAAAACGGAGCGACGCATGAGCAGTTCGTTGAGACCGGAGAACATCTCGGCGTGACCGAACGGCGGGCGGCGAGCGCCGAACGCGAAATGACGGCGCGGTATATTTCGGCGTATCTTAAACCTTCAGTCGGACAAGTGTACGAAGTCTGCGTCAGCGGGCTGACGACGGCGGGCATTTTTGTGCGAATCGAGGATTGGGGGGCGGAAGGGCTGATTCCGATGAACAGTCTTCCCAATGATAAATATACGCTGTCGGAAAACCGTTGCTTGCTTAGCGCCTCCAAACTAGGGCTGGAGTTTTCTTTTGGCGAAAAAATCCGAGCGATGCTGACCGAGGCAACGCCAGTCAGCGGCGGGCTGATTTTTAAGTATATTGATGATGACAGCGGCCTGAATTATGCGGATAAGGGCAGCGGCCGATTGCCAAAAACGAAAAAATCGGTTAAGAAAAATAATAAGGCGGAAAAACGTCGGAAGAGAGGAAAAAAATGCGCAAAATCTTAGCCGGGGTGATGGCGGTATTGGGGTTTAGCCTTGGGAATGCATTGGCAGCGGACGAGAATCTTTTGATTTTTGTAGACGCCATAGAGCAGTCGTATATTGAACCGCGGCCGATGCACCGTTTGGCGATGGCGGCGTTTAAGGGGCTGCACGATATGGATCCGAAAGTGCGGGTTGCTGATGACGATGTGCGTTTTACCCTTTATTATGACGCAAAAGTTTATAAAAATTTCAATAAGCCGGAAGAAGACAACGCTTTGGAATGGGTGGAGCTGATTGACAAGGTGTTCAAGGCGGTTGTGCAGGTTTCGCCTCAGGTTTCGCTTAAGGATTTTGAGGCTCCGGACGCAATGATGAACCGGATGGTCGAAATACTTGACAAGGATTCCAAGTTTTACCGGGCGATGGATTTGGCTGATACCTCCGCATTAAAACGGCGGCTGAACTTTGCATCGCGAAGAATCGGCGATATCCTGTATGTTCGGATCGGCGTTTTTGATATTAACACTTCCAAGCAGATGTCCGAAGTTATCCAGAAGGAAAAAGACGCCAAGGCGCTGATTTTGGATTTGCGCGGCAACAGCGGCGGGCAGCTGCGGTCGGCTTCGCGGATTGCGGGCATGTTTCTGGAAGGCGGCATGGTCTTTATGACCCGGGGGCGCGGTTTTAATGCAAATATGGTTTATTCTGCCAGCGAGAAGGGCGATTTTGAGGGAAAGCCGATTGTGATTTTGGTTGACGGGCAAACAGCCTCGGCGGCGGAGATGATGGCCGGAAGCCTGCAGGAACAAAGCCGGGCGCTGTTGGTCGGAACGGAAACTTATGGCAAGGGAACGACGCAAAGGCTGATTTCGTTTCCAAACAGTTCGGTTTTGGCGCTGACCAATGCCTATATTTATCTGCCGTCGGGAAAGAGTTTTACGGATAACGGCGTGATGCCGGATTATTGTCTGAGCGGAAAGCGGGGAGCTGCAGAAACGAAGGCGGCGGTGGCGGAGAAAAGTTCGGGGGCTTGTGTCCGGGAAAACCGGGAAGGCCGCGATGAAGATGTGGAAGCGGCGGTAGAACTGCTTAAAACCAGAATCTGACGGATTTTTAACAAAAATTTGTAAAATGTGGTTGACAAGACGGCAAAAAACTGTATAGTGCAGCTAAATGTTTTTAGATATAACTAACTTAAAGAGTAAATGAAATGGCAAAAGCAGTAAAAATTTTGGTTAAAATGGAAAGTACCGCCAATACCGGGACATTCTATGTTGCCGAGAAAAATCCGAGAACCCATCCGGAAAAAATGTCTATGAAGAAATATGACAAGAAAGCTCGCAAGCATGTTGAATTTGTTGAGAAGAAAATGAAGTAATTTGGCGGGTTTTGCAAAGTTGAGCCTCCGGTTTTGCCGGAGGTTTTTTTGTGCCAGTCGTTTGTGCTTTTTTATTGACTCATTTCTGTTTTTCGTTCCACCCATAATTCAGCATAGAGTTTTAGGTTTAGGTACGGCGGGCAGCCTTGGGCTGACGCACAGGCAGCGCCTGCACGGCAGGTGCGCGGCGGGTTTGCTACTTCGGCTTGGGTGTCCCGAAGGCGCGATGCTTATAATGTGCACTATCTCGGCGTACAAATAATAGTTCTCCCTTGGCTGCAACAGCAGCCATCAAGGGGGCTTCGAGTTTTTCTTGTTTCCTTTTGCCATTCCGGGCTTGTTTTTTTTACTGTCATTCCGGGCCTGTTTTTTTACTGTCACTCCGGGCTTGTTTTTTTACTGTCATTCCGGGCTTGACCCGGAATCCAGGCGGATATGGAAGCAATATTGACCTGGACTCCGGCTCGGAGGCCGGAGTGACAGATAAAAAAA